>JBBKXO010000176.1:0-7653 GCA_037969525.1 Burkholderiales bacterium
GGCGGTGCGCCACGACGCGCGCCGGCGCCCGGACGGCCAGTGCGCTTGGGAGCGCTGTCGGCACGGATCGGGTTCTTGGCTTCAAAACCCGGCACCGTCCAACGCTCGATGGCGCGGCCGAGATAACGTTCAATCTGCTTCAGCTGGCGCACATCCTCCGACGAGGCGAATGAAATTGCCGTGCCGGTGGCACCCGCACGGCCGGTACGGCCGATACGATGCACATAGTCTTCGGCCACTTTCGGCAGATCGTAATTGAATACATGTGAAATGCTGGCGACGTCGATGCCGCGCGCGGCGACATCGGTGGCCACCAGCACTTTAACCGCGCCGCTGCGCAGTCGCGCCAGAGTACGGTTGCGTTGCGACTGATTCATATTGCCGTGCAACGCAGCCGCCTCATGTCCGGCGTGGAACAGCTTCTCCGCAAGACGGTCGGCACCATGTTTGGTCGCCGTAAAGACGATGGACTGGGCCTGGCACTCTTCCGAGCGCAGGACATGATCCAGCAGACGATGCTTGTGGCTGCCGTCGTCAACATAGTGCAAACGTTGCGCAATGTTCTCGTTACTCTCCCTGGGGGCCGAAACCGAGATCAATTTCGGATCACGCAGCAATTCACGACCGAGCTTGGCAATGTTGCCATCCAGCGTCGCCGAGAACAGCATGGTCTGGCGCGTCGCAGGAGTTTTCGCGGCAATGCGCTTGACCGGCTCAATGAAGCCCATGTCGAGCATGCGATCAGCTTCGTCGAGGACCAGCAGTTCGAGGCGCGAGAAATCCACGCGACCCTGGTCGATGAAATCGATCAGCCTGCCGGGGGTTGCCACCAGCACGTCCAGCGACTGCTCAAGCAGGCGGCGTTGTTTCGGATACGGCATGCCGCCCAGCACGGTGCCGGTGCGCATGTGACGCATGAACTTGCAGTATTTGTCGACGGCCTCGGTCACCTGCAGCGCGAGTTCGCGCGTCGGCGTCAGCACCAGCACGCGCGGACCGCGGCCGTGTTTGGCCGGCGCAAGTGCGAGGCGCTGCAGCGCGGGCAGCACGAAGGCAGCGGTCTTGCCGGTACCGGTAGGGGCAGAGACCATCAGGTCGAAACCAGTCAGTGCGACCGGAATTGCCTGTGCCTGTACGGGTGTCGGTTCGGTGTAACCCGCGGCGGCCAGAGCCTGCACGAGGGCGGGATTCAGATTCAATGATTCAAAAGACATGGTGTTACTTTCATAACGAAACTGCAAAAGTTACGCGCAGGAAATGCCATCGCAGCGAAGCGAGTCGCGTCAAAAAAGCAAAAGGACACGGCTACGGCCACCGGCGCACGGGTATCGTCGCTAACCGTGGCGGAAGCAGCTATTCAGGGAAGGAAGCTGAAATCGAAGGGGTCAGGGACAGATGCATCCTGAAGCCCAAACTGCCTTACAACGGCTTCAAGGTGCGCGCACTATACCCGCAAGTCACGGAAATAGCGAGGTTTTCTCCCAGAACATCATGGGCCAGAGCCTTGCGCGCAATTCGCACCTTACAGCCCTCGCGGAGAAAAGTCCGGAAATTCAAGGTAATAGCATCGCGCACATGCTACAATCCGCCCCTTTTTTCAAGGCCCCGCCCCGTGTCCGCCATCGAGCAACGCCCGCTACGCAATATCGCCATCATCGCCCACGTCGATCACGGCAAAACCACGCTGGTCGACAAACTGCTGCGCCAGTCCGGCACTTTTGCGGCGCATGAGCAGATCGCTGAACGCGTCATGGATTCGAATGACATCGAGCGTGAACGCGGCATCACCATACTGGCCAAGAACTGCGCCGTCAGCTGGAAAGGCACGCATATCAACATCGTTGATACGCCCGGCCATGCGGATTTCGGCGGTGAGGTCGAGCGTGTACTGTCGATGGTGGACGGTGTATTGCTACTGGTCGATGCCGTCGACGGCCCGATGCCGCAAACACGCTTTGTCACGCGCAAGGCGTTGGCGCTGGGCTTGAAACCCATCGTGGTGATCAACAAGATCGATCGCCCTGGCTCACGTGCCGACTGGGTGCTCAACCAGACCTTTGATCTGTTCGACAAACTCGGCGCTACTGAAGCACAGCTGGATTTTCCCGTGGTTTACGCCTCGGCGCTGAACGGTTACGCCAGCACCGACCCCGAAGCGCGCGAAGGCACGCTGGAGCCTCTGTTCGAGGCGATCCTCGCCAACGTACCGATGCGCGAAGATGATCCCAACGGTCCGCTGCAATTGCAGATCTGTTCGCTGGATTATTCCAGCTACGTCGGAAAAATCGGCATTGGCCGCGTCAATCGCGGCCGCATCCGCCCCGGACAACAGGTTGCCTTGCTCCAAGGTCCTGATGCGGACCCGGTGCTGGTCAAAATCAATCAGGTGCTGGGTTTCAGGGGCTTGGAGCGCGTGCAGATCACCGAAGCCCAGGCCGGTGACATCGTGCTGGTGAACGGCATTGAAGAAGTCGGCATCGGCGTCACACTGGCCGACCCCGAACACGCGGAAGCACTGCCGATGCTCAAGGTGGACGAGCCGACGCTGACCATGAATTTTCAGGTCAACACCTCCCCGCTCGCCGGACGCGAAGGCAAATTCGTCACCAGCCGCCAGATACGCGAACGGCTGAAGCGCGAAGTCATGAGCAACGTGGCGCTTAAGGTCAACGAAACCGATGATGCCGATGTGTTTGAGGTCTCTGGCCGCGGCGAACTGCACCTGACCATCCTCGTCGAGACCATGCGGCGCGAAGGTTACGAACTGGCCGTGTCGCGCCCGCGCGTGGTCATCCGCGAAATCAACGGCGAAAAACAGGAACCGTATGAAATGCTGACGGTGGACGTCGACGAGACCAACCAGGGCGCAGTGATGGAAGCACTGGGTGCACGTCGCGGCGACCTGCAGGACATGCAGTCCGACAGCAAAGGCCGCACCCGCCTCGATTACCGCATTCCTGCACGCGGACTGATCGGCTTTCAGTCCGACTTCCTGACCATGACGCGCGGCACCGGCGTCATGAGCCATGTGTTCGACGATTACGGTCCGATGAAGGCCGACATGGAAGAACGCCGCAACGGCGTGCTGATTTCGGCTGAAGACGGCCCTGCTGTCGCCTATGCGCTGTGGAAGCTGCAGGAACGCGGCCGCATGTTTGTCAGCCCCGGTGATCCATTGTATGAAGGCATCGTCATCGGCATCCACAGCCGCGACAACGATCTGGTGGTCAACCCGATCAAGGGCAAGCAGCTCACCAATGTGCGCTCTTCCGGCACCGATGAGGCCGTGCGCCTGGTGCCACCGATCCAGGTCACTCTGGAGTCGGCCATCGAATTCATCTCCGACGATGAACTGGTCGAAATTACACCCAAGTCCATACGCATCCGCAAGCGCTTCCTGAAGGAACACGAGCGCAAGCGCTCAGCCCGCGCAGCATGATCCTCGGCAGGACCCCGGCGCCGTACGCGGTGCCGGTGGTGTTCGTCCTGCTCTGGAGCACGGGTTTCATCGGCGCCCGGCTGGGCCTGCCCCACGCCGAACCCCTGACCTTCCTGGCTTTGCGTTACTTTGCTGTTCTGCTGTTAATGCTGCCGTTCACCCTGATCGTGCGTGCGCCCTGGCCGGCAACCGTCCGGGATGCGCGGCATATAGCAATCGCGGGCATGCTGATCCAGGGCGGTTACCTTGGCAGCGTGTTCAGCGCACTGCACGCCGGCATGTCTGCCGGTGTGGTCGCATTGATCGTCGGCATGCAGCCACTGCTCACTGCAGCCGCAGCCGGCCACCTGCTCGGTGAACGCGTGGCCGTGCGCCAGTGGGCAGGCCTCGCGCTGGGTCTCATCGGCGTCGCACTGGTGGTCTGGCAAAAAATGGGAGGGCAAGGCCTGTCCGCCGCCAGTCTGGCCCTGGCGCTGCTGGCCCTGGCGAGCATCACGCTGGGCACGCTTTATCAGAAACGATACTGCCCTTCGTTCGATGTCCGCAGCGGCTCGGTGATCCAGTTCACCGCTGCGCTGGCCGTGACCCTGCCGCTGGCATGGATCTTTGAAACCATGGAAGTCCGCTGGACCGGCGAATTCGTGTTCGCCCTGGGCTGGCTGGTGCTGGTGCTGTCGGTCGGCGCGACCACCCTGCTGTTCCGGTTGATTGCGCGCGGCGCCGCAATTCGGGTGACCAGCCTGTTCTACCTGACGCCAGCCGTCACCGCCGTCATGGCCTGGCTGATGTTTGATGAAACCCTCAGCACGCTGGCACTCACCGGCATGGCCGTCGCCGTGGCCGGTGTCGCGCTGGTCAACCGCAGCACGACCTGACGGCGTACGCACAAGTAAATTCGGATAATCCACATGAACACTACAGATTCCGGACCTTCCGCCGCCGACACGCCCTATCAGCAGGTGGGCGGCGACGCCGGCGTGCGCCGGCTGATCAACCGCTTCTATGACCTGATGGACGAAGTGCCGGAATACCACGGCATCCGCAAACTCCATCCGCAGGATCTCGCCGGTTCGCGCGAAAAACTGTACCTTTTTCTGTCAGGCTGGATGGGGGGGCCGCAGCTGTATGTAGAAAAATTCGGTCATCCGATGCTACGGGCCCGGCATTTGCCCTTCGCCATTGGCATCGCTGAACGCGATGCCTGGCTGGCCTGCATGCTGCAGGCCATGGAGGACATCGGTCTGGAAGCAGCGCTGCGCGCTGCATTGCTGAAGGCCTTTTCCGGCACCGCCGACTGGATGCGCAATCGCTCCGAGTCCGGTTCACACTGATATTGTCAGCTGCGGCCTCGTCCGAACAGGACAGACCCCTGAAGAATTTGATAAATTCGGCAAGTTGAAAATCGCAACTTGGGGAAAAGTCGTCAAGGCATCGGGTGGAAAAGTCGAAAACTGAAATCAGCGCGCTCCCGGAACGGGCGAGTGGCTGGCTTGCCCGGATCTGGGACAGCCTTGCCAGCCGCAGCCGTACGCTGCGCGAACGGCGTGCCCAGCAGTGGCTTGCGCAAGCCAGCGAAACCCTGCATTCCGAACTGGGCGAGGCCTCCGGCGTCACGCTGGCCCGCCGTATCCTCGAGCGCTATGGCGGACTGTCTCCGGATGAAAAGCTCGACTATCTGCAGCTGCTCGCAACGCGTTTTTCCACCGACACGGTCAGACTGGACGCCGCGATAGATGCCTACCGGGCCACGCCGGGGCCTGCCGCCGCGCAACAACTGCACGTCGCAGCCGAGTCGCGCCGCCAGGAACTGCTGCGCCGGCTGAATTTTGCGCCCAGCGGCACCGCCAGCCTGCTGCGTATGCGCGAAGACCTGATGCAATTCCTGCCTCAGCATCCGGAACTGGAGGATGTCGATGCAGATTTCGAGCACCTTTTCCACTCCTGGTTCAACCGCGGCTTCCTGCAACTGCGCCCGATCGACTGGCACACTCCCGCGGTCATCCTCGAAAAAATAATCCGTTACGAAGCCGTACATGAAATCTCCGGCTGGTCAGATTTGCGGCGTCGTCTCGATCCGCCCGACCGCAAGTGTTTCGCTTTTTTCCATCCGACGCTCACCGACGATCCGCTGATATTCGTCGAGGTAGCATTGACCGACGACATTCCAGATGCCATTGCGCCGCTGCTTGCCGGCGGACGTCCACCGATCAATCTCAAATCGGCAAGGACTGCAGTGTTTTACTCGATATCGAACTGCCAGCCGGGTTTGCGAGGTGTGTCATTCGGCAATTTTCTGATCAAGCAGGTCGCTGCAGAACTGATGCGCGACCTGCCGCAATTGCGCACCTTTGTCACGCTGTCACCGGTACCGGGTTTCGTGTCGTGGCTGAAACGCGCACATGCCGATGCACCAGTGCTGCAGGATCTCGCACAGCCGGGCTGGCACACCGATCCGGCGCGCGCGGCAAACTTGCGCCCGATGCTGCATGACCTGATCGCCGAATACCTGCTCGATGCCAAGACTGAGGCCGGTCGTCCTGCGGATCCGGTGGCGCGTTTCCACCTCGACAATGGCGCCGGCATCGAGCACGTGCGCTGGCTGGGCGACATCTCGGAAAAAGGCCTGAGCACAGGCGCCGGCTTCATGGTGAATTACCTCTACGATCTAGATGCCGTCGAAGCCAATCATGAGGCCCACGTCAAACACGGCACCATATTTGCCGCGTCGCGGGTACGCGCACTGCGCCAGACCAAAACCCGCGCCTGATCCAGTGCCGGCGGGCGGACTGCGGCCTTCCACAGCGGCGCGGACATTCACGATAATGCTTAAATCCGAACCGGAATTCCCACCCAGCAACCCAGTTGAACGGATAGCCAGCCGGTCTGTCATATACCTATACGGGGTGCTGTTACACGGAAGTCCGCGTCACAGCATGCCCCGGCCATAAATCAGATTCGGCAATTGGCTGCGCGCACTACTGCAGGCTTGGAGTGCGCCTGATTCCTGCCGGGATTTCCTGGAAATTTAATTCAAAAATGTTCAGTCGCTACGCAGCGGGCCGGATCATGGCCCTGTTTATCATGGCAGGCATGTTTGGAGCAGCGGACGCGCAAGCATCCAGCTACTCCTGGCGCATAGAACTGGTTGCGCCGGATAACGTGCGCGAACTGCTCGAGACACATCTGGATATATACCGCTACCGCGGCCGTCCCGAGGTCGATGCACTGGTGCTTGAACGGCTACTGGAAGAAGTCCCGTCCGACGCACGCAGCCTGCTCGCCACTGAAGGCTACTTCACACCCCGGATTGAAACCGAGCAGACGGCGTCTCCGGCGGGCGAGATTGTGCACATCCGCGTGCTGCCGGGTCAGCCCGCGCGCGTAACGTCTGTTCAACTGGAAATAACAGGCGCCATCACCGACGACGCGGACGACTCCAGGCGCATTGCGCAAAGCCGGACACGCTGGCGCCTCCCGGCCGGCAAACCATTCCGCCAGTCGGCTTGGAGCGAAGCCAAGGATGCCCTGTTGAGTACGCTCGTTCTCGACGGCTACCCGACCGCACACATCACGGCCAGCGAAGCACGCGTCGACCCCGAGTCGGCAGGCGTCGCAATCCGTGTACAAGTCGCCAGCGGTCCGCTGTTTAGGTACGGCGCGATTGAAATCACCGGACTCGAACGTTATCCGCGAGTATTGGTTGAGAACCTGAGCCCGATTCGTCCGGGCGAGCGCTACACGCATGATGCGCTGCTGCGCTATCAGGCCGCGTTGCAGAGCAGCGGGTATTTTCGCAGTGCGTCGGTCTCGGTAGACCCGGTTGCCGACGGCGCTACCACGGTGCCCATAGTCGTCCGTGTCACCGAATATCCGGTCATGAAAATCGACCTCGGAGTCGGATTCAGCACCGACACGGGTCCGCGTACGCAGGCGGGTTTTACGCACTACAACACCTTCCAGCCCGGCTGGCAGTCGAACAGCAAACTCAAAATCGAAGGCAAGCAACAATCGCTGGAAACTGAACTCGCCTTCCTGCCGGAACCCGACGGATGGCGCAACCGGATCGGCGCCGATGCCACCCGCACCGACGTACAGGGACTCGTCACCCAGAGGCTGGCGTTGTCCGGCAGCCGGGCCTGGCGTACTCCACTCATGGAACGCGATATCACGCTCAAGCTCCAGGCCGAGGAACAGCAAGTCGAGAACATCCGGAC
>JBBKXO010000177.1:0-5842 GCA_037969525.1 Burkholderiales bacterium
GTCGATGATGTCCACAACGTAGCCGCCGGCTGCCAGGTCGTTGGCGAATTCGCAGCCGATCAGTCCGGCGCCGATGATGAGTACGCGTTTTTTTTCGGCGATGGCGGTACGGAAGCGCGCGTAATCATCAATGTCATTGACCGTCATGATCTCTGCCGCGCCGTTGCCGGTGATGGGCAGGCGGATCTGGTCGGCGCCCAGGGCCAGCACCAGTTTGGTATAGGTAAGGGTCTCATCGCCGATGTGTACTGCATGCGCTGCAGTGTCGATGGCGGTGACGCGGGTGCGGGGGCGCACGCTGGCGTTTAGCTGGGTCGCCATTTGCTCCGGCGTATTCAAGGCGAGTGTTGCGGGTGTTTTTTTTGTGGCCAGCGCATTCGACAACATCGGCTTGGAATAGAAAGGTCCGCTGTCGGCGGAAAGGATGACCAGAGGCGTTGCTGTGTCGAGCTTGCGCAGTTCCTTGGCCGTGTTGTAGCCGGCAAGGCCGCTGCCGATGATGATGATCGGGTTCATGGAGTTCCTGAAAATTCAACGCGGGATGGTATCAAACAACATCAGTTACACGAAGCGGCCGATGCGGCGGGTCGATCACTCCACCGGATTTCTCCTGTGGCGCGACTGTTTGCTGAGTTTGGTTTGCAGATGATCGCTCCTGCCCCGCAGTGACTGCAGGGCAGGCGCGCAAAGCTACGCTGCTTTCAATACCATTTCGAAGTCGGCTTTGGCAATGCCGCATTCGGGGCAGCTCCAGTCCTCCGGTACATCTTCCCAGCGGGTGCCGGCCTTGATGCCGTGTTCGGGATCACCGGCGGCTTCGTCATAGACGTAACCGCAGACTATGCACTCCCATACTTTCTGTTCGGTAGTCATGTTCATTTCTCCTTAAGCGGTTACGCGGGCCAAAGTGGCGCGGTAGTGGTTGGCATGGCGTTCCTCGACCTTGGCCAGCGCGGCGAAGCGCTTGGCGGCCTTGGCCAGGGTCTGGCGGAAACGGTCGGCGTGTTCCTTGGATTCCTCGATCTGCTCGTCCATTTCCTTCACTGCGGCCTGGTTGCCTTCCTGTTCGGCAAGGTGGCGGAACTGCGGATACATCTCGGTGTATTCGTAGGTTTCGCCGGCGATGGCCATGTCCAGCGCCTTGGCGGGGCTCATCTCGGATTGCGGATAAAGCAGATCAAGGTGGCCGAAGGCATGCTGCACTTCCTGTGCGGCGGTTTCCTCAAAGACCTTCGCGGTTTCGACATCACCCTGCGCACGGCAGATCTTGGCGAAGTACATGTACTTGATGTGTGCCATCGACTCGCCGGCGAAGGCAGATTCGATGTTCTTGACGGTCACTGATTCGGGTTTCATGGGCATCTCCTGTCGTTGGGTTTAACGGTGCTTTTCGCAACGCCTGGGGTGCATACTGCCGACCCGCGAACGATTAATCCAATTGATTGTAACTAGATGTTAGATAGTTATAAACTATAGTGTAACTACAATCATAACCAGTTGTTTTTAAACGATTAATTACTTGCTGCCGGGGTGGCGCCGGGAAGTGAGCAAGCCTTTACCGCGTTGCACATGACTTTCAACGCGGCGGTGCGCGGGTAACTCGAACGCGAGGCCAGCACGACCTGGCGATCAGGCGCAGGACGCGAAAACGGGACATAGGTCAGCAGATCGGTGGTGGCGCGTTTCGCCGCGACGGCGGTAGCGGGGAGCACGGTGAGGCCCATGCCTGAAGCCACCATCAGGCGGATGGTTTCGAGCGAGGAGCCTTCGACAGTTTTCTGCAGCGAGCCCGGCGTGGCGCTGGACTGGTTGAGTGCGGGGCAGGCGTTAAGCAGCTGGTCGCGGAAACAATGTCCGGTGCCGAGCAGGAGCAGGCTTTCGCGTGCAAGATCGGCGGCGGCGATGTGCTTGCGCGCGGCCCAGGGGTGGGTCTTGGCCAGCGCGACGACAAAAGGTTCTTCATAGAGCGGAGTCACGGTGATTCCCGGTTCACTGTAGGGCAGCGCGACAATTGCGGCGTCTATGTCGCCACGCTTCAACCGTTCGGTCAGCGTTGCGGTGTAGTTTTCCTCGAGCATTAACGGCATTTTCGGCGCGCGCTTGTGAAGCAGTGGTATCAGTTGCGGCAGCAGGTAGGGCGCCACGGTGAAAATGACGCCGAGCGTGATCGGCCCATCCAGTGGATCGCTGGTGGCCTGGGCGATCCCTTTTATTTTTTCAGCCTCTTCAAGCGTGCGCTGCGCCTGCTCGATGACGCGGCTGCCGGCCGGCGTGACTGTGACCTCGCTCGATCCGCGCTCAAAAATTTGTACGCCGAGTTCTTCCTCCAGTTTTTTTACGGCAACCGAAAGTGTGGGCTGGCTGACGAAACAGGTCTCGGCGGCGCGGCCGAAGTGGCGTTCGCGGGCGACGGCGACGATATAGCGCAATTCAGTGAGTGTCATTATCCGGGAACTTTATGTAAATGTGGAAGTCCATAAATGCGGAGGCGCTTAGTACGTTGGCATTTTCTGCGCGCTATCCGCCTGTAGCACCTCAGATACTCAGCACACATAAATATATTATAGGAGGAACACCATGCGTCTATTTCCCCGATTGACTTCTGCGCTGCTCGCCGGGCTATTGGCTGTGAGCGGTGTAGCGCTCGCAGAATATCCCGATCGACCGATACGCGTCATCATTCCGTTTTCTCCGGGCGGCGGCACTGACATCACGTCGCGGCAATTCATGATCTGGCTGGAGCCGGAACTGGGGACGAACCTCGTCCTCGACAACCGGCCGGGCGCTGGCGGAACGCTGGGTGCAGAAGTGGCCTCGACGCTGGAACCCGATGGCTACAACATTCTGATCGCATCAGCATCTTTTGCCACCGCGCCGGCAATGTACAGCAAGCTGAACTTTGACCCGGAGAAGGATTTCGATCCGGTCTATCTGCTGGCTCGCCAGCCGCACATGCTGGTGGTGCCGCCGACGCTGGCGGTGAAGGATTTGAAGGGATTGATTGCGATGGCCAAGAAACAGCCGGGCAAGCTCAACTATGCGTCAGCCGGCAATGGTTCTTCGATCCATCTGTCGTCTGAACTGCTGAAGAAGGCAGCCGGAATCAACGTCGTGCACATACCCTATCGCGGCAGCGGCCCGGCGATCATCGATACTTCCGCCGGACGTGTGCAGATGCTGTTCGGGACCATGCCCTCTCTGATCCCCCAGGTGCGTAACGGCAAATTGAAGCCCCTGGGCGTCAGCAGCGAGAAGCGTGCACCGGCGGTGCCCGACGTGCCGACCCTGATGGAAGGTGGCCTGAAGGGTTTCACGTATTACGCCTGGTATGGCATGTTTGCACCGAAGGGTACGCCTGCAGCGGCAATCAAGAAACTGCGTGATTCCCTGGCCAAGGTTTCAGCAGTGCCCGAGAACCAGAAGAAGCTGGAAGATCAGGGGCTGGAGCCGTGGATTGGTACCTCCGAGGAGTTCAACAAGTTCGTGATCAGTGAAACCGCCCGTTGGAAACAGGTGGTGACGGAAGCGAAAATTCCGAAACTGAAATAAAACGAATCGGCTGAATCAAGCCGGAAGTGGAAAGGGCGCCTGCGGGCGCCTTTTTTTGTGCATCCAATCCGGGAACTTTGCCTGACAGCCGAAGTCCAGCTTAGGTGAGCATCGTGCGCTTTGGCGGATGGTTTTAGCGAAAGCCTGCAAAATCAACACGCTGCGCGGTGTGAGCAAACGCATGTAGGGACTTCAGGGCGCCTCCGGGCGCCCCTTTTTTGGTCTATACCCCAGATATCCGGCGCATCCGGTGCCGAGCATCAGCATTTGCTGATTTGCAGTGGCGTCGTTTAACGATTGCCCGGTATGGCCCAGGCCTCCTCTTTGGATACGCCTGGCGGTGGGGTGAACAATATCTGGGTTTCACCAAGTAGCTTGGCCGCACCGCCCCAGGAATCCGCTGCGGCGCGCTGATCAGCTTTGGCGCGCGCGTCGACCGCTTCCGGGTCACAGACCGCGCGCAGTTTTTTCTCCAGTGATCGTACGGTATCCGGCCGTGTCGCGGCCAAGTCCTGCATCTCATCAGGATCGTGCGCCAGGTCGAAGAGTTGCGCCCGCATGCCTACGTGATAAACGAGTTTCATCGCGCCGTCGCGCACGACGAATGCGCCGGCCTTCGAGCCCTGAGCATGGTATTCGGCGAATGCGATGCGGTTCGTTTCATGCCCTTCGATCGCCGGCCACAGATCGATGCCGGGCAGATCGCCGTCTGCGGGCGCTAGCTTTGCACCGACCGCGGCGGCGATGGTGGGGAAGAGGTCGACGTGGGACACGTGCTGGCTGATGACCTTGCCCTGCGGTATTCCCGGACCCGAAATCAGCAATGGCACGCGGATTGCGCCTTCATACAAGTTCTTCTTGCCGAACAGCCCTTGCGCGCCGAACAATTCACCGTGATCGCTGGTGTAGGCGATGCGGGTGTTGTCGAGCAGGCCGAGTTCCTCGGCTGCATTCAATACCGCACCGATCTGCTCGTCCAGATGCGTGATCAGGCCGAAGTATCCGGCGGCAATGCGCCGCAGAGCTGCTTCGTCGGTCATCACGCGCATGCCGTCCATGTAGCGCAGGTGTTCCATCGCCGGGTGTTCGGGACGTTCGCCGGCGCGGAATGCCGGCGGCAGGGGCATGTTTTCCTCGGGGTAGAGGTCGTAGAGGCGTTGAGGCACCGTGAACGGCGGATGCGCGCTGATGTACGACACGTAGAGTACCCAGGGCTTACCCGTGCCGCGAGCATTGCGTGTGAGCCACTCCACAGCTTTCGCGGTGATGTTGCGGTCGTAGTCCTGATAATGCGTAGTGCCCACGCCGGAACGTTCGATGTAGAGCTTCCAGAAGCTGCCGTCATCCTTGCGCGGTTCGGTGCCGTAACCGCGCAGCAGGTTCTTGATCGCACCTTTGCCTTCGTGCAGGTGCATGGGCACGATTTCCTCGGTGAAGCCGTTGTCGTCCTCGCTGGAGCGGTAATGCAGTTTGCCCACCGCGACCACTGTATGCCCCTGATCACGCAAGCGGTGATGCCAGCTCGGTACCCGGCCGTCATAGGTCAGTGCATTGTCCCAGTAGCCGGTCTGGTGCGGATAACGGCCGGTGGCCAGGCTGGAGCGCGACGGGCAGCACAGCGGGCTGGTGCAGTAGGCGTTGGCGAAACGCACTCCGCGGCTGGCGATGAGGTCCATGGTCGGTGTTTTTACAAATGGATGCCCGTAACAGCCGGTAATCTGGCCGTTGTGGTTGTCCGATTGGAACAGGATCAGATTGGCGGGTTGCGTCATGATGGCCTCAGTCCAGAATGATGCCGGCCTGCTTGCCGACATTGGCGATGCGCGCGCGCTCGGTTTTCATGAATGCGACAAAATCGGCGGCTTTTTCCGGGTTCGGTGAGGCACCGTTTTTGTTCATCAGAGCCCTGACTTCTGCCGAGTTGAGCGCGGTCATCAGTTCCTGGTGCAGGCGCCGGGTGATCGCCGCAGGCGTGCCTTTGGGCGCTGCCAGTCCCCACCATTGCACGATTTCGTAACCGGGCACGGTTTCGGCGACGGTCGGCAATTCGGGCAGCAGCGGATCGCGTTCCGCACCGGTCGTGGCCAGCACCTTGATGCGTCCGGCGCGGCCATGCGGCATGGCAACCAGAGGCGAAGTGATCAGGAACTGGATTTGTCCGCCCATCATGTCGGACAAGGCTGGTGCAGCGCCCTTGTATGGTATGTGTGTGGTTTTGACTCCCGCCAGCACGTTGAACATGGCGCCGGCAAGGTGTGCCGGTGAGCCGTTGCCGGCGGAACCATAATTAAGT
>JBBKXO010000178.1:0-6737 GCA_037969525.1 Burkholderiales bacterium
GGATTGGTGGGCGCTGCAGGGAGTGTCGCCACCGGGCCGTTGCCGCCGCCACCCAGCCACCAGGCATACAGGCCGGCACCGGCGACCATGCCCAGTACGACCAGTGCGGTCCCCAGCGCCAGCCGCGGTTTTTCCGAAGGCGGCAGATACTGCTGGGCAAATTCACTGTCGCGGACCGCAGCGTCTATGTGTTTCTGGCGGATGGTATGTGTGTTCTCGGCAAAGGCGGCAAGCAAGGCCTTGTCGGCAATCAGGTTGATGCGGCGCGTCAGTCCGCCGGAGATGCGCGCAATCTCGCGGACGATAGCTTCGGTAAACAAGTCGGGGCCGCGATAACCCGCTGCCCGCAGTCTGAACATCAGGTATTCACGGGCCTCGGATGCGGTCAGCGGTTCCAGGCGGAAACTGTGGGTGATGCGTTCTTTCAACTGGCGGATCTGGTTCTGCCGCAGGTTTTCGTCGAGTTCGGGCTGGCCGAACAAAACGATCTGCAGCAGCTTGTCGGTCTTGGTCTCGAGATTGGACAGCAGCCGGATTTCCTCCAGTGTTGGAATCGGCATGCCCTGCGATTCCTCGACGAACAGCACCACGCGTTTGCCCTCGGCGTGGCGTTGCAACAGGTATTCCTGGATGGCATGCATGACAGCCAGCCGGCCCGCATTGCGATCGACATCGAGCTGCATTTCGAAGGCGATGGCGTGCAGAATTTCCTCGGGCGAAACGCTGGGGTTGGCAAGATAGACGGTTTCCACCTGCGCCGGCAGCCGGGCCTGCAGCATGCTGCAGAGCATGGTCTTGCCACTGCCCACTTCGCCGGAGACTTTGACGATGCCCTCGCCGTGAGTGATGGCGTAGATCAGCGCTTCGAGTATGGGGCCGCGGTTGCCGCCGCCGAAGAAGAAATCCGTGTTCGGCGTGATCTTGAACGGCGGCTGAGAGAGTCCAAAGTGGTCGTAATACATAAACTATTTTTCTCCGGCGGCTTCACCGCGTGACTGCATGCGGCTGTAGAGCGTGGTGCGGTGCACGCCGAGTCGCTTCGCGGCCTGTGACAGGTTGCCATTGGTCAGCGCCAGCGCGGCTTCGACAAAACCCCGTTCCCAGCGCTTCAGCACCTCGTCGAGTCTGAAATCAGGGTCAGCTTCGAGTTGCCGGCGCGCCGCTGCCAGCAATACGCTTTCGTCGGACAGCGACATGCCATCTGACGCCAGACTTTCCCGGTCGAACTCGGCTTGCAACAGATCCGTCGAGATTCTGGTGCCGGCGTACTTGGTGCACAGCCGGATAACGATATTCCGCAATTCGCGGACGTTGCCCGGAAACGGGTATTCGCGCCAGAGCCGCAGTGCGTCGTCGTTGAGTTCTACCGGCTGCGTACCGATCTGTTGCGCGTAAAACTGGCGGTAATGATCAAGCAGCAACAGCTTGTCTTCGCCCAGCTCGCGCAGTGACGGCACACTGATCGTGAATACCGACAGCCGGTGATAAAGATCGGCGCGAAAACGACTGTGGCGGATTTCGTTGCGCATATCGCGGTTCGTCGCAGTAATGACGCGGGCGTTGGAAACGCGGCCCTGGGTTTCGCCCACGCGCTGGAACTCGCCGTTTTCCAGCACCCGTAGCAGTTTGGCCTGCAGTTCCAGCGGCAGTTCGCCGATTTCGTCGAGAAACAGGGTCGAGTCCACCGCGTCTTCAAAATACCCGGCGCGCGCCGTGGTGGCCCCGGTAAACGCCCCCTTGGCATAGCCAAAGAGGGTGGGCTCAACCAGAGTCGGTGCGATCGCTGCGCAATTGAGGGCGAGAAAGGGTTTGGCGGCGCGGCGGCTTTGCTTGTGCAGCGCCTGCGCAACCAGTTCCTTGCCGCTGCCGGATTCGCCTTCGATCAGCACCGGAAAAGGCGCGTCCGCGAATTGCGCAATCTGTTGCCGCAGTTTCTGCATCGGTGTGCTGCTGCCGAGCAGGCCGGAACCCGCGCCGCTGATTTCGGCGGATGTAATGCTCAGCGCCTGTCGCAGCAGGGCCAGCAGATGCGCGGGTTCTGCCGGTTTGGAAACGAAGTCAATCGCGCCCAGAGTGCGCGCGTGTCGCGCATTGGCCTCGTCGTTCTGCCCGGACAAGACGATGATTTTCATTGTCGGCGCCGCCGCGATCAGCTCGGTAATCAGCTGGAATCCCTCGTCAGGATGATGTGGTCGCGGCGGCAGGCCCAGGTCTATCAGCGCCAGTTGTGGCGGCGCGTCGCGCTGGCGCAGCAGGGCTTTGGCGTGCTGGCGTGATTCCGCGGTGATGACCGTGAAATCACCGCTGAGCACATAACTCAGCGTGTCGACGATCGCGGGATCATCGTCAACAATCAGTAGTTCCGGCTTGTCGTGGTCAGTCACGTGTAGATTTTATGTCTGGTGCTCGTATTTAACTTGCTGAAATTACTGGGCATTGTGCCAGATTGCAGCGGGCGGTACATCACTCCTCGGCGATGCAGGCCAGGTAGGCCTGTTCCAGGTCGGCTGCTGCATGCCTCGTCATAAACTCGGCGGGCGTTCCTGAGTAGAGCAGTTTCCCGCGATGTACCACGGCCATGCGACTACACATTTCCGCAACATCATGCAGGGCATGCGTGGTCATCAGCACCGTGCGTCCGGCTGCGTTCTGTGCTTTCAATTCGCGTTTGAGCAATGCCCGCGCCTTGGGGTCGAGACCGCTGGTGGGTTCGTCCAGGATATAAAGATCCTTGGTGGAGAGCAGGCAGGCTGCCAGTCCCAGTTTCTGGGTCATCCCCTTGGAATAGGTGCGCGCCGGACGGTCCAGGGCATTGGCGTCGAGTTCCAGACCGGCCAGCATCTCGCGCGCCTGAGCCTCATCATAGCGCTGGCCGTGCAGGTCGGCGATGTAACGCAGAAAGTCGCGGCCGGTCAGGAAATAGGGGGGAGTAAAACGTTCAGGCAGAAATGCCAGCCGGCTGCGTGCCGCAGTTTGCCGGTGCGGCGCGCCGAAGATGCTGATCTCGCCGGACTGGATGTCGCAGAAATCGAGCACACATTTGATCAACGTGGTTTTGCCTGCGCCGTTTTCACCGACCAGGCCAAAAAAATCACCGGTGGCAATTTCCATGGACAAACCGCCAAGCGCAACTGTCTTGCCGTAGGATTTGACCAGACTGCTGATGTGCAATGCGGGTGCTGACATGCGGCGTAACTTAGCTGAAAGTGGCTAGGGGGTAAACCTCGACGGGATACCGCCGGGGCGCGCGGTCGTGACCAGTCGCCCGGACAGGCGGGCGGGTCTTATAATTCAGCCATGCATACCGCCGATCACGCCTTGTTGCGACAGCTCTCCGAAAACAGCCGGCGTTACCGGGATCCGGTGGCAACCATCGACTGGGAGCAGCTGGATGCCGGGAGTTCCTGGTTGCCGCAGCCGGCGCTGTCACTGTATGGATTGCCCGAGTTCGATACGCTGGCCCAGGACGTGCAGCGGCGGTTGTCTCAATACGAATTCATCAATGTCATGCACGCCGGTTTGTGGCTGGAACGCGTGTTCATGCAGCGCGTATCGCAGCGTCTTGCGCCGGAACTGGCGCGGGTGGTTTATGAGTATTTCCTGCACGAAATGCGCGAAGAAGCCGGCCACAGCCTGATGTTCCTGCATGCAATCGAACGCAGTGGACTGGAAGTTCCCCCCGGGGCCTGGCAGCCGCCGCGTCTTGCCGACTGGCTGGCGCGCAAGGCGCCCGCCGGTGGCGCACTGTTCTGGGTGGCGACGGTGATTGCGGAAGATGTGCCAGACAAATTCAACCGTTACATGCGATCCAGTCCCGGGGTCAATCCGGCGGTACGCGAAATCTGCTCCGTGCATTGTGTGGACGAGGCACGCCATATCGCGGCAGCGCGGATCCAGCTCGAGATCGCGCTGCAGCGCCTGCCGCATGCGGCCGTGCGCCTGCTCAATCCGCTGGTGCGTATGCTGTTACGGCAGTACACGGCGGTGTTCTATACGCCGCCTGCGCGATTCTACGAACTCGCGGGGCTGACTCACGGCGAGCGTTGGCACAGACTCGCCCGTGGCAATGTGGCGCATACGGAATTCATCAGGGAGCAACTGGCGCCCACCGTACGCATGCTGGAGAGTTACGGCTTCAGCCTGCGGTAGCCTGTTGCGCCATCGAAGATCAGCGGGTGGCAGCCAGCGTCTGCGCTGAAGTGTGCGCCGGTTGCCAGTTCAAATCTTGCATGGCGCGGCCGCAGTCCAGCGTCAGCGTCTGCCGCAGCCCGGCCAGCCATCCGGGTTCACCTCCCCATCCGCACAGGCGATGAACTGTGGTGAGGCCGGCGCGGGCTGCTGCGGGCGGCAGCGGCAGACACAGCGGGTGCCGCTGGCGCATCACATCGCGCAGATTGTAGGTGTCGGCGGCGGCGAGGTTGTAGGCGCCGTGTGCTTCGCGACTGAGGCTGCTGATGATGGCGTCGGCGACATCATTTTCATGTACGCATTGCAGTTCGGGTTGGGGATCGGCGAGGCGCAGGTAGAACGGCATGCCGAGAATCTGCCGCAGTGTCGGCTGGGCATGACGCCCGAGGATGACATGCGGGCGCAGGCGTATGCATTCCGGGATGGTCTGATCCAGCAGACTTTCAAGTTCGGCCTTGTGCTGGCCGTAGCAGAAATCGGACAAGGGCGCGTAAGGCGCAGCCTCACTGAGGTTGGCGCCGCATCCGTACACCGCCGCACTGGACAAGTGAACGATGCGCCGCACTCCAGCGGCGCGCGCGGCCTGCAGCAGCGCCAGGCTGGCGGTGACATTGATGTCGCGCATTGCCGGCTCGCGCATGTGTCCGCGCAACACGACGTAGGCGAGGTGCACCAAAGCCTCATGATCCGGTAGCAGTGATGCTGTCCGCGGGTCGCGGAAGTCCATGACCAGCGCCCTGAATTTGGGGTGCTCAAAATGCGCGGGCTGCAGGTCTACACCGGTGATTTTCGTGATGTCCGCTCTGGCGCACAGTCGCGGCAGCAACGCGCGGGCCAGGCAGGAACTTGATCCGGTGACAATGACTTTCACCGAGTCTCAGGGCCGGTAAATGCCGGCATGACTTCGCGGGCAAACAGTGTCATTGATTCACGGGTGGTGGCGGTGTCCACTGCGCCGGCGCCGAATGCGCAGAGCAGATGAGTAATGCCGGCGTCCCGGTATTTGCGCAGTTTAGAGATGCATTCCTCAGGCGTGCCGACGACGGTCAATCCGGCGAAGTCGGTTAACCCGAGGTTAACGCCGAGTTTCATCAGGCTGCGGAAGCGGCCGAGATCGTGCATGTGTTCATAGCCCGGATACAGGCGCTCCAGCACCGGCAGCGTGGTCTTGTAGAGTTCGCCGTAAAACCAGCTGAAAGCATCGTGCGCCAGAGTGCGTGCCCGCGCGCCGTCGCTCAAGCACAGGATACCCAGCGTCATCCCGGTGCGCGGTGCGGCGGCGTGTGTCCAGGCTTTGCGGTAGCGCTGCAAATCGTGTTCCACCATGAACCAGGGCTTGAACGGTCCGGCGAGCACGCCCAGTTGCTGCGTTGCCGCCCAGTCATAGGTTTCCGGGCTGACCGCGGCGGTCCACAGCGGCGGGTGCGGACGCTGCACGATGCGCGGCACCAGATCGAGGTTTTCCAGGGTGTAGCGTGCGCCGCGGTGGTTGAGCGGTCCGTCGCGGAAAGAGGCGCGCAGGATGGCCAGATTTTCCTCGACCAGTGAGCGGCTGTGATCCATGTTCTGGCCGAATGTGGAGTATTCGAGTGGCGAAAAACCGCGACCGATACCGACCTCGAGCCTTCCGCCGGACAGCACGTCGAGCGTGGCGACGCGTTCGGCGACATGCACCGGGTGGTGCAGCGGCAACGGAATGATGGCGTGGCCTATGCGGATGCGCGCCGTGCGCGCGGCGACTGCGCCCAACAGGATTTCGGGTTTGGCGGAATGCGAATAGCCGCGCATGAAATGATGTTCGACCAGCCAGGCGCAACCATAGCCGAGACTGTCGGCAAGTTCGATTTCCGCCAGCGTGTCGGCATAGACGGCGGCTTCAGTGCGGCCGCTGCCGGCGGGGACAGCTAACTCGTGAAACAGGTCAAAACGCATCGGCGGGAACTTTGATATGAAGAGCCCATGATGCCAGTCGGGACGAGTACAGACCAAATGGCGACCGAATTGGCGACCGAATGCAGGCGGGATCGCGTCCGGTTAACCGGGCAACGACAAGTCCGGTCCTGCGGTTTGGTCGCCCTGCCAATCTCGTTTAGAATCCGCACTTCATTTCCGCTAACGTCAGGCGTCGTGGCATCCGAATTCCTCATTGAAATCAAGGACGTCAATTTCGCCTACGGGCGGCGTCCGATACTCACCGGCATCAACATGACCATCCCCCGCGGGAAGGTCGTGGCGCTGATGGGTATCAGCGGATCGGGCAAAACCACGTTATTGCGCCTGATCGGTGGGGCTATTAAGCCGACCTCCGGAGAAATCTGGGTTGATGGCGAATGCACCAGCGCGCTGGATCAGCAGGGTGTCTACCGCATGCGGCGGCGCATGGGCATGCTGTTTCAGTTCGGTGCGCTGTTTACCGACCTGTCGGTGTTTGACAATGTGGCTTTCCAGATGCGCGAGCATACCGATTTGCCAGAGAGCATGATCCGCGATCTGGTGATGATGAAACTGCATGCCGTGGGGTTGCGTGGCGCGCATGCGCAGATGCCGGC
>JBBKXO010000179.1:0-5870 GCA_037969525.1 Burkholderiales bacterium
GGTTGTGGCCTGAATAAAACCCAAGAGGAGTGATGATGCGATTTCAGATGAAAGCGGTGGCGGGTGCAGTATGCATGGCGCTGTCGGTGGCGGCGGCAGCGCAGAATTTTCCGAGCAAACCGGTGCGCATCGTGGTGCCATTCCCGCCGGGCGGCGGCGTTGACATAGTGGCGCGGCTGGTGGCGCCCAAGCTCACGGCGCAGTACGGCCAGCAGGTGATCATCGAGAATCGCTCCGGTGCGGCGGGCATCATAGGCACGGAATACACGGCGCGCGCTGCGCCCGATGGCTACACCTGGGCGATCTGCACTCTGGGCAACCTCGCGGTCAACAAGCATTTGTATTCCAAAATGGCCGTTGATCCGCTAAAGGACCTTGCCGCGGTAACGCAGGTGGTCGATGTGCATTTTGTGATGGTCGCGCATCCCTCGCTGCCGGCGAAAACCGTGCCGCAGCTGATCGCACTGGCGAAGCGTCTGCCGGCCGGCGACATCACTTATTCCTCTTCCGGTGCCGGCGGCGCGCCGCACCTGGGCGGCGCGCTCTTTAACCGTCTCGCCGGTGTCAAGCTGACGCACGTACCGTACAAGGGCAGCGGCCCGAGTTTTGCCGACCTGCTGGGCGGGCATGTGTCGCTGACCTTCGACAGCATGTTGCAGTCCCTGCCTTACATCCGCGACAAAAAGCTGGTCGCGCTGGGTGTGTTGGGTGGCAAGCGTGCTGCGGCGCTGCCCGATGTGCCGACCATCGCCGAGCAGGGCGTCAAAGGCTACGAGCTGACCAACTGGTTTGGCCTGGTGGTGCCGGCCGCGACGCCGAAAGACCTGATCGCGCGCGTGCATGGAGATTTCACCAAGGTGCTCCAGGAAAAGGAAATCCGCGACAAGATCGCCGGCATGGGCGCCGACGTGGTCGCCAATTCTTCCGAAGACTTTGCCCGGTTCTGGCGCAACGAGTCGGATAAATGGGCGCGGGTGATCAAGGAGGCGAACATCACCGTGAATTGATGTGACTTGATGTGACACCCGCTGTCGCGCATCTGGCGGGGCAGCGGGTTGGCGTTGCGCGCGCGGCCTAGCGCAATGCGTTCAGCAGTTCCAGCGCCTTGCCCATGGAGAATTTATAGGTCGCCTCGTCCCAGGCCTTGGCATTGCCGCGCATCATGTAGCCGTGCAGGATATCCGGGAATATGTGCACCTGCAGGATCGACGTGGTTTTCGCTTTTGCGAGATAGGCCGTTTGCACCTCGGGCGGTGCCGCATGGTCCTGGTCACCCCAGATCAGGCAAACGGGCTTGGTCAGTCCGTCAAATTCGCCGAGAAAATCCTTCATTTGCGTGCTGTGGCAGCCGATGCCGGCGTCAAAGCCCAGGCGCTTGGGTCCGAGCACGGCATACGGCCCGCCGAAACAGAAGCCCATCGCAGCGGCCTTGCCATTGTGCTGCGGCAGTTTCTGCACCATGGCCAGGGTGTCGGTCATGTCGGCTTCGCCACCCTTGATGACGGCTAGCCGCGGCTGCGAGCGCTCAGCTGCGCGTTTGTCCTCGCGCGGCAGCGGGCCCGGCACGGTGCGCCAGAACAGATCCGGCGCCGCTGCGATGTAACCGGCGGCAGCAAAGGCATCGGCGATGCCGCGGACATCAGCGTCGACGCCATGCACCGCTGCGGCCATGACGATGGCAGGGGCCTTGGCAGTACCCGAGGGCAAAGCCAGGTAACAATCAAATTCACCGCCGCCTGTGGAGCGGACTTTTACGTGTTGGCCGGACATGATTACGCCATCGCCAGTAATTCAACTTCGAACACCAGCGTGGCGTTCGGCGGAATCACGCCGCCGGCGCCGCGCGCGCCATAGCCCAGATCAGGCGGGATCGTCAGTTTGCGCTTGCCGCCGACTTTCATGCCCTGCACCCCTTCGTCCCAGCCGCGGATGACGCGGCCGCCACCCAGCGGAAACACGAACGGATCGTCGCGATCCTTGCTGGAATCGAATTTCTTGCCATCGGTCAGCCAGCCGGTGTAGTGCACGGTGACTTCCTGGCCGGCGGCGGCTTCCGCGCCGTCGCCGGTGACGAGTTCTTCAATGATGAGTCCGCTTGCGGTGGTGGTGGCCATGATCGTTCCTTGTTCAGATTGAGGCTGCATTATGCCGGGTGATGCGTGGAGGGGAAAGTCGCGGGCATTTTGGGTAGAATCGCGCCTTTGCCAGTTTGAGAGTCAGGAGAATGCTGTGGATTGGATCAATCAATTGCTGAAGGAAGTGCCAGCGGCGGCGCAGTTTCGCCCGCAGCTGGAATCTCTCGCACGTGAGCATGCTGAATTGAAAACGGAGAACGCGAAGCTCCATGACGAGTTGGCGTGGTTCATCCCGAAGTGGGACACGCTCGATGGCGATGCGGTATGCACGCTGGAATACCTGTCGCGTGTCGAGCGCGGAATTCCGCAGGAAATCGCCAGTGCCAATCAGGTCAACATCCAGATCGCCGAATCGTATCTGGTTTATCTGGTCAAGGGGCAGTACGCGCACGCCGCCGATGGTGACCAGTCTTTCTACATATCCGACAAAGGCCGGCGTTACCTGCGTGACCGCGGCCTGTTGCCGGCCTGACTGCTACTTCGCGCGCGGGCGTTCAGCGGGCGTGGATTTGATGAGTTTCTGGTGGCGTAGCGTCACCAGCGTGATGCGGCCCCAGTCGATGGTGCTGGTGGTGCCGTCGAGCTTGACCGCGAAATCCTGGAGATCCCATTCGGCAAACTTCGACGGATAACGTGAGCGGTGTGCGGCGATTTTTTCGCTGTGGCTGCGCGCCGGCGGGCCGTATTTTTTGGTCAGTGCTTCCAGCGCAGTGCCCTGGCCCTGGATGCCCCAGGTGTTGATGTGGATGGCTTCGATGAAGCCGTTCATGACATCGACGACCATTTCACCGCGGGCCCAGGGTGTGGTTGCCGTGCGCGGATAGAACACGAAGTGTTCTTCGCTGCCCCAGGGCGTTTTACGGGTGAGCCCCTCGGTGTAGCAAAGCCGGCTGGTCATGGTGTCTTCACCGGGGGCGCAGGCTGAAATCAGGAAGCGCGTGCCCAGTTCAACACCGAACATGGTTTTGGCGGGATCCGCCGCGGAAGATGCGGTGGCAATGGCGAGCAGGCAGAGCGCAGTCAGCAGATGGCGGAATGTTTTCATTGCAGTCATCATACGGCGCTTCGACAGTCAGTTCCAATGCGGCGGACGAATTGCGGTGAATGAATGATGGTGAATCATTGAATTCCGATGTGAGCACTGCCTGGCAGGTCTACATCGTGCGCTGTGCAGACGACACCCTGTATACCGGCATCGCGCGCGATGTGGTGAGGCGCATTGCCGAGCACAACGCCGACGGCGGGCCGGGTGCAAGTTATACGCGCTCACGCCGCCCGGTGATGCTGGTGTACCAGGAGCCTGCTGCCGACCGCTCGGCGGCGAGCAGGCGCGAGTACCAGATCAAGCAGCTGAGCCGCGGGGAAAAACTCGCACTGATTGCCGCTGCAGGGAGAACGACAGGGAGAACGACAGGGAGAACAAGTGACTGACATCAAGGGTGATATCAATGCTGCCGCTGCGGACGTTTACGAGGCGGCGCGCACCCGCCGTTCGATACGCGCCTACAAACCCGATGCGGTGCCGCGGGAGATCCTGCGCGAGATCGTGGCCCTGGGGCGTCATGCGCCCAGCGGCTCCAACATCCAGCCATGGCGCGTGCATGTGCTGACCGGGGCCACGCTCGCCCGCGTGGGGTCGGCTATTCAACAGGCATTTCTCAGTGATGAACCCGGGCATCATCGCGACTACGAGTATTACACCGATCCGGTGGTGGAGCCGTATCTCTCGCGGCGGCGCGCCTGTGGCTGGGGGCTTTACGGCACCCTGGGCATAGCCCGCGGTGATCACGAAAAATCCAAAGCCTATCGCGCCACCAATTACAATTTTTTCGGCGCACCCGCAGGACTGGTGTTCACCATCGACCGCGATCTGGAGAAGGGCAGCTGGCTCGACTACGGCATGTTCCTGCAGACCCTCATGCTGGCGGCGCGGGCGCGGGGACTGCACACCTGTCCGGAGGCTTCGATTGCCAGTTATCCCGACGTGGTGCGGCGGGAACTGGGACTGGGCCGTGAGTGGGTGGTGATCTGCGGCATGGCGCTGGGTTATGCCGACGGCGCTGCGGTGATCAACACCTTTCAGCCGGAGCGCATCACGCTGGATGACTACGCGGTGTTTCTCGATTGAGTGCCATGCCCGACAGATTGCGCTGGCTGGACCGCATCCCGCTGGCAGTCATCGTAGCAATCGCGGTGTTCCTCGTGCTGGCGCCGTTCGTGCCGGAGCCGCATGTGTGGGAAAAACTGAAAATGTTTGCTGCCGGCACGTTGGTGCGACCCATTGATATTTTTGACTTGCTTTGGCATGCGTCGCCGTTGGCGTTGCTTGCCATGAAAGTCTGGCGCGTGGTTCGCATTAGAAATAATAAAATAATTAAATAAAACAATAAGTTACGGTTCAAACACGCGCTTGCCCGAGCGCGGCGGGCAAGTCTGCAAATGGCACCATCCCGGTGTCGCCGCCGGGTGTTCCAGCCACAGGCCGAGTTCTTCCAGTACTGCCAGGTTCGCCATGCACCAGGCATCGAGCGTGCCGTCGCGATCATTGAGATCGATGGCCATGCAACTGATGTGTTTGCTGCCCGGTGCCGCGCCGGGCACCGCGGTATTGATGGCTGCAGGGCGCCAGCCCGAGGACACCGTGGCGGCGATGCCTGCGCGTCGCAACAGCCGGTTCACGCGCTGCACGGTGTCGCGTGCATTGCCGCGCAGCTCACGCGTGAGTTCGCCGCGATACGGCTTGTCGCGCCCCATGTAATAGTCGCCAAGTTTCAGCACCGCCTTGCGTTTGTCTGTCACCATGGGCGGAAGATTACCCGATTTGGTGCGCTGCATTTAAACTGTGAGCCGCATACTTGAAACTTGGGAGATGGATGGATGTTCTGCAAACCTCAAACGGCGGCTGATCAACCATGGATCTGCTGATACACGCCACATTGACGATCACCGGCGCGCGTGAACCACTGGCGGCCTGTGGTGCGCGCATCAAGGCGCTGCTGGTCGATGAGGGTTTCGACGGCGAATTCGAGGAGCACCACGGCGATGACGCGCTGTCGTTCGATTTCAAGCTGCGCGGCGGCATTCCATTTCCGGCCTTTGCGAAGGTTTCGCAGGAGTTCCCGGACCTGACGATCACTGCCGAATGGGTCAATGTCGGCGCCGGGCGCAAGGGCCGGGCGCAGATTGCCAATGGTGAAATTACCCAGCACAGCGACGAGCCCATTGCGCTGGCAAGCAGCGACACGCCTAACCGTTATGTGAGCACCGCGGCGGACGGTACGCTGGAACTGGCTGTGGCGCTGGTGCAGACCGGCGCGCAGACGTGGGCGGGATACGTGTTGAACCATCAGCGCGATGCACTGTTCCGGGTGACGCGCACGGGTGATGCCGTCGAGCTGGTGGCGACCGACGGTGCACCCGACTGGGTGCAGCGCTGGCAGCTGGTACAGGCTGGTGACACGCCGGAGATGGCCGCGATAGCACCGCCGGAGCGGGTGGAAAAAAAACTCTGCGCGGAGCTTGAGGATTTGGCGCAGGGCTTTGTTGCGGAGTGGATCTGGTTTCGCGATGCGCCGGCTGAAATCAACGCCATCGATACCGACAGGTTTGCGCGTTTTGGTTTCACGGTGCGTGATGCCAATGTGCGCGCGGCGCGACTCTACGCGCTGCGCCAGGAGACCGGGGACGGGAAAATGCTGCGGCATACGACGGTCGACCCGGCGTGTGCCTGGATAG
>JBBKXO010000180.1:0-9168 GCA_037969525.1 Burkholderiales bacterium
AGTCGCGGCCACGGTGGCCGGTGAATCCCAGTGGACCATCACGCCGGCGCCTGCCGTTGCCGGCATGATCAAATCGGGAAAGTTGCGCGCCATAGCCCACAGCCTGCCCGGCAAGTCTGCTTTGCTGAGTGACCTGCCGTCGATTGCTGATACCGTCAAGGGTTATCAGTACAGCGGCTGGAACGGCCTGCTTGCGCCGCGCAACACACCCAAGCCGATACTCGCCAAGGTGCGTGAACTGTTGATCAAGACCACTCAGAACGCCGATTTCAAAACCGGATTTGAGCGGCAAATGACGGATATCACCACCAGCACACCGGAAGAGTTCCGCAAATTTGTCGCCGATGAAATCAAGTCGATGGGGCCTGTGGTCAAGGATGCCGGACTGACTACGTTTTAATCTGCTTCCAGACCATGCAACAAAAAGGGCGGCTGTAGCCGCCCTTTTTGTTGCCGCCTCTCAACTGCTCACGGCTTCTGCACGGACATCGCCGCAGCCAGTTCCCCTTGTTTAGCTGCCAGCGTCTTCAGCCAGCGCTGGCCGCCGAACGTGAATCCGATCCAGTAGCCCAGCTCGACCAGTTGCGGCTCGGTGAACTCCCCGCGCAACGCCGCCCACAGCGCATCGTCGGCCTGGTTCGGGTCATACATGATCGCATCGGCATAGCGCAGCGCTACTTTTTCGCGTGGCGTGAATTTTGCAGATTTCTCGTATTGCATCAGTTCCGCCATCCGGCTGTCGGCATCCCGCGCGGACCGCGCGGTTCCCTGGTTGCTTCAGTAGCCGCATTCGACGGTGAAGGCGACATAGGCGCGCAACAACTCCTTCAGGTCGTGATCGACCACGCCGGCACCTTTGTCGAACAGCATCTCCCGGGTCAGGGTGAACGAACGCATCACATCCGGCTGATGTGCCCGTATCGCCTGATTCTCCGGTCCGGGGCGCCCGGCGGCTATCGCGTCGTCCAGCCAGCCCCTGATCTGGGGATCGCTAATTGCATCGGGAGTCACGTAACTCAGTCGCGCCATCAAACATTCTCCTGGTGGGGTCGGAAAAGCGCCCCATTCTCAGCCACCCGTCAGGGGTGCGCAAGTTACAATCGCCCCTTCCCCGCCTAACCGCAATCAGTCAGGAGTCGCAGTTGAAAGCCTTGATCGTCAAAGAACACGGACCTTTGGAAAACCTGTTGCTGGAGGAAGTGCCCGACCCGGCACCCGGTCCGGGCGAAGTGCTGGTCGATGTGCATGCCGCCAGCGTGAATTTTCCCGATCTGCTGGTTATCGGCGGCACGTATCAGGTATTGCCACCGCGGCCGTTCAGCCCCGGCAAGGACATGGCCGGCGTGGTGGCCGCCGTCGGCACCGGCGTCACCACCTGCAAGCCGGGCGACCGCGTCGCTGCGCAGCACGAATATGGCGCCTATGCCCAGCGTTGCGTGGTGTCACAGCACACCTGCTACCCCATGCCTGAGGCCATGAGTTTTGCCGATGCTGCCGCGATGGGCATCGCCTACCCCACCGCGCATTTCGCGCTGGTGGAACGCGGTCGTTACCAGCCGGGCGAAACCGTGCTCATCAACGGCGCCGCCGGCGGTGTGGGCATTGCCACCATCCAGGTAGCCAAGGCGCTGGGCGCAACGGTGGTGGCCAGCGTCAGCAGCGATGAAAAAGCCGCACTGGCGAAAAAGAACGGTGCTAATCATGTGGTACGCACCGATGTGCCCGACCTGCGCGAAAGCTTCCGCAAGCAGGTGCTGGCTGCAGTCGGCAAACGCGGCATCGACATCATTGTCGATCCAGTCGGCGGCGATGTGTTCGACGCCAGCCTGCGGGTCATCGCCTGGTCGGGCCGCTTGATCGTCGTCGGTTTTGCCGAGGGCCGCATACCTGAAGTCAAAGCCGGCCTGCTGCTGGTGAAAAACATTTCCCTGATCGGTCTGCAATACAGTGCTTACCGCGACCGCCAGCCGGAAAAAGTGCAGCAGGTACAGCGTGAACTCTTTGGCTGGTACACTGCCGGGAAAATAAAACCGCATGTGATGGCCGCTTACCCGCTCAGTCAATATCAGGACGCGTTGCGTGCGGTACGCGACCGCAAGGTGGTAGGTAAAATCGTCATCATGACCCGACAGTAGCAGTAGCACTTCGAGATTTCATTCCAAATTATTATTTTAGATAAACTTTATGGAACCCCCCATGCAAAATTCCAAATCCGCTGGCAGTGCCCTCGGTATATTACCCCGCTGGATCTTCATGAGCCGCTGGCTGCAGGCCCCCCTGTACATCGGCCTGATCGCCGCCCAGGGCATCTATGTCTGGCAGTTCTGGACGGAACTGATCCACCTGCTGCAGCTGATTACGGTGAAGGACATCACGGAAACCGAAATCATGCTGATCGTACTCGGCTTGATCGACGTGGTGATGATCTCCAACTTGCTGGTGATGGTCATCGTCGGCGGCTGGGAAACCTTCGTCTCAAGGCTGGAACTGCAAAAACATCCGGATCAGCCGGAGTGGCTATCGCATGTCAACGCCGGTGTGCTGAAAGTCAAGCTCGCCACCGCCATCATCGGCATCTCGTCGATACACCTGCTGAAATCCTTTATCAATGCCGCGCAGTACGACGAGAAGACACTGCTGTGGCAAACGATGATCCATCTGACTTTCGTGGTCTCCGCGCTGGCCATTGCCTATACCGAAAAAATCACCCAGTCGACGCCGCGGACGCACCGGCCCACGCAACTCGAAGCGCCTGTTGCCAATCCACAACCCGGACACTGAGCACATGTAGATCGCGGATGGCCGTCCACATTCACACTGTGCGGACGTCCCTCGAAACCGTATCATGGGGACTGTTGCACGGCGCACGCCGTAGTCCTCAGGCCGCTAGCTCATGTTCCCTGGAAACGAAGTGACGGAAAGTCTGATGTATCCGGACACCCGGGGGCTACGTCCCCGCCCCGGTCAGTGGCTGATTCCGGCCGCGGTGTGCCTGACAGTCATCATCGCCGGCACACTGGTTATCAATCTGCAGTCCAGGGAGATCGAGGCCCGCCACAAAATCGATTTACTGGTGCAGGGATCTTCGATCCGCGCGCGTCTGAGCCGTGAGCTCAATCGCGTGCTCTACCTGACCAGCGGCCTGAGCAGTTATCTCACCGTACGCCATTCTGACCTGCAGCGCGAAGAAGTCGAGGCCATCCTCGCGGCGCTGTTCCGCGATTCCCGGCATGTCAGGAATTTCGCCATCGCCGTCGGTCACCGCATCACTTATATATATCCGGTCAAGGGCAATGAAAAAGCCCTGGGCCTGTATTACCCCGATGTTCCCGATCAATGGCCGGCGGTCAAACGCGCCATCGAAAGGGAACAGCCGACGCTGATCGGGCCGGTTGAACTGGTACAGGGTGGCAGCGGACTCATCTACCGTGTGCCGATATTCATAGACGGCCGTTACTGGGGCTTGTTGTCCTCGGTCATCGACGCTCGATCGCTCCTCGACAGCGCACTGGACGAGGTCGCCACATCCGGGGTCGCAATCGGCATCCGCGGCAAGGACGCCACGGGCATACAGGGCAGCATATTCTGGGGCGAGGCCTCGCTATTCAACAGCCCCGACGCACAACTGGTCGATATCGACGTGCCGGGAGGCAATTGGGTAATGGCGGTGCGCGCCACCGACATGCCGGAGCAGCGCGCGTTATGGCTGATGCAGGCCCTGGTGTGGTTACTCGCCCTGATACTGGGATGGAGCACGCGCATCGTACTGTTGCAGCGTACCAAACTGGCGCGACTGGCCCTGTTTGATCCGCTGACCGGCCTGCCCAACCGTCTGCTGACCGACGACCGTGTCGGCCTCGCCATGTCCGGGTTGCGCCGCAACACTTCGCGCACCTGCCTACTGCTGTTCATCGACCTCGACGGCTTCAAGCTGATCAACGACCGCTACGGCCACAGGGCCGGCGACGTTGCCCTGCAAAGTACAGCGGCGCGGATTGAATACGCCGTACGCGAAGTCGACACCGTAGGCCGCTGGGGCGGAGATGAATTCATCGTATTCATGGAAAACGTGGAGCGTCAGAAAATCAATGAAATCACCGAAAACATCCGCCGCGTCATCGAGGCGCCCATCGGTTTCGGAGTTCACGAACTGACGGTGGGCGCCTCCATCGGCTCTGCCTTTGCGCCGGAGGATGGCGACACGCTCGACGAACTGGTACGCAAGGCAGACGAGCGCATGTACGCCGAGAAGGCCACCCGGCGCCGACCCGAATAATCGCTACTTCAGCATCAGCGGCAAACCACTGAGGATGAGAATGGCGCAGACCACGCGCCGAAATACGATTTCGCTCATGTTGGTGTGCACGCGATCCCCCAGAAAAATTCCCAGCAGCATGAACGGCAACGCTGCAGCGAACAACAGCAGCGACTCGCGACCGAATTCACCTACGGCGAAATAGCCCGCACCGCGGATCAGCGCCAGCGTCATCATCATGGCCGACAGCGTGCCGCGGAATTGCTCCTTGGTGGTGCGCAGGGCGTCGAGATGAATCGCAAAAAATATGCTTGCCATGGTGCCGAAGATGGTGCCCACAGCACCCGCGAGGAAACTCGACACCGTGGCGACACCGCGCGGCGGCGGCCCGCTGCTCTTGTTGCCCAGCGTCTGCCACAACGCATAGATCCCGTACCCCGTGACCAGCACACCCAGGCCACGCGCCAGAAACGCCGCATCCAGGGTCTTGAACAGGTACAGGCCGAGCGCGATGCCCAGACTGCACGCCGGCAGTATGCCGAGGATATGCCGCAGTGATACATGCCGCCGGTCCTTGCCGAACAGTGTCGCCGAAGCCGAAATCGTCAGCAGCGTCCACACCGGCACCAGCACTTTCATCGGCACCACAAGTGCCAAGAGCGGCATCGCCGCAAAACCGCCGAAACCAGTGCTGCCGCGCAGCGCATAACTGGCGACCAGCACCAGCGCGCAGTAGCCGGCTTCCAGCGCTGTCAGTGAAATCATCGTTGTGTAATCAACGCGGGCCCGGGTCGCCGCTCAATTCAATCAGGCGGATCACTTCGGCGGCGGCGCTGTGCGCTTCCTCCCTGGTCAGCGTTTCCGCAGCAGCGGCATCGCGCTTGCGGATTGCGGCCAGTATCGCGCGCAAACCCTTGATGCTTTGCTTGGAGCGTACCGCGGAACGCTGGGGATGCGACAACCCGAGCGCGCGCCAGCGCCAGATGCGTGCATGCAGGGTGCCCAGCATCGAAGACAGCGTTTCGCTGCCGGCACCCTCGAACAGCACCTCATAAAAACGGTTCTTGGTTTCCAGCACTTCCTGCGCATCACCGCGTTCATAGGCGCCGACCACCACATCCAGCGCCTGCGCCAGCCGCTTGAGTTCCGCGTCCCCTGCATTATCGACGAACAGCCGCGCAGCAAGCCCCTCCAGCACCGCGCGTATCGTGTACAGATCCTTCGCTTCGGCCAGCGACAGCGCACGCACCACTGGCCCCTTGTTCGGCACATTGGCGATCAGGCCCTCGGTCTCGAGCTGGCGCAGCGCTTCGCGGATCACGGTGCGTGACACGCCCATCATTTCCGTCAGTTCACGCTCGGTCAGCCGCGCACCCGGCGCCAGCCGGCCATCGATGATCGCGCGGCGCAAACCATCCAGCACCTGCAGCCGCAGCGGCGCCGCAAATCTCTGAATTTCATCAACTTTAGGATTATTCATGTGCGGATCGCAGCCCCTGTTACTGTTCCTGATTGACCTAGACCGTAATACCGTAATACGATATTACGTAACGGTCGATCCGGCAAGGGAATTACAGCAACATCCCTGCCGCGGATGACCTGTTTCCGGCAACTACCCAACAATGTGAGGAGCACGCATTCATGAGTACCCCCGTCAAAGTCGGCATCGTCGGCCTCGGCCGCTGGGCCAAGGTCCTGACCCGCGCATCGAAACAATCCGACAAGGTGCAGATCGTCGCCGGCTACAGCCGCTCACAGGAGAAGCGCGATGCCTTTGCCAAAGAGATGGGCGTGCCCTCGGTGCCTGACATGCAGGCCATGCTGTCCAACCCGGAAATCAAGGGCGTGGTGCTGACCGTACCCAATGAACAGCATCTGCCGATGGCGGAAATGGTGGCCAAGGCCGGCAAACACGTCTACACCGAGAAACCGATTTCACAGACCCTGGAAGACGGCCTGAAAATCGAAGCGCTGCAAAAACAGCATGGCGTCACCGTCACTGTCGGCCACAGCGCGCGGCTGATGGCAGGAATCCGCATCATCAAGGAAAAGATCGACGCCGGCGAACTGGGCCGCGTCGCCTTCATCGAAGCCAATTTCTCCAACGAACGCGCGCTGGAACTGACGCCACAGACCTGGCGCTGGTACAAGGATCGCGCGCCCGGCGGCCCGCTGTCGCAACTCGCCATACACCAATTCGACGTGCTGCACATGCTCGGCGGCGAAGTCAATGAAGTCTCGTCGATGGCCTCCAAGCTGTCGCCGGTAGGCGCCGAGGTCGATGACCAGTCGATGACCCTGGTGCGTTTCAAAGACGGCAAGCTCGGCTACGTCGGATCGTGCTGGACCTCGCCCGGCATCTTCGCTGTGCGCGTGTTCGGTTCCAAGGGGCTGATGCATTATGAAATCGATTTCGGCACCTGGGATACGCCGCACCTGCTGCATAAAAATTCGGTGCTCTATATCCAGCGTGGCAAGGACGGCTGGGGCAAACGCGAGGACATCAAGTTGCCGGAGTCCGACATGTTCCGCGCCGAACTCGAGGCCTTCGCCGGCAGCTGCGTTTCCGGCAAGGCCAATGAACTCACCGCCCACAACGGCAACGTCGCGGTCGCGATGACCAATGCCGCGTTGAAGTCGATCGACCGCAAGGGCACCTGCGTCACCATCGAAGAAGTCATGAACGATGCGCGCGCCAAAAACGGCGAGAAACGCGCCGCCTGACCATCACCGGGACCATGCCATGAAGAATGCCAGCCGCTATTTCATCGATCTCACACAACCAGAGATTGCCGCGCAGTTCAAAAAGAATCCACTGGTGATTCTGCCCGCGGGCAGCGTCGAGCAACACGGTCCGCATCTGCCCACCGGCACCGACATCTACGCCGCCAATGTCATCGGCCACGCCGTGGCCGAACGCATGGACGGCCTGGTGCTGCCGGGCGGACCGCTGGGCGTGACGCCCATGCACATGCCGTTTGAAGGCACCATCACCCTGTCGCCGGACACCTACCAGCGCGTGGTTGTCGAGACTTGCGAATCCACGGCGAAGCATGGCGCGAAGCAGCTGCTGATTTTGAACTGGCACGAAGGCAATATCCCGTCACTGGCCATCGCCTCGGAGAAACTGCATCGAGAAGTCGGCATGAGCGTTATTGTGGTGCAGGCCTGTTATGTCGCCGCAGAACTCTACGGCCACGACTGTGGCGGGCTGACCCACGGCGGCGAAATCGAAGCGCTGGCAGTGCTGGCTTACCAGCCGGAACTGGTGCATCTCGATCGCATCGAGCATTCGTCGGATCACTCGCACGGCCGCAAGTGGGACCGCCTGCGCCGCACCCGCAGTTATCAGCCCGTCCTGCGCGACATCAAAACCATCGCCGCCACCGGCTGGTATGGCGCGCCGGAACACGCCACCGCAGCCAAAGGTGTGAAAATGCTCAACGATATCGCCGATGCCATCGCCAAGGAATGCGGCGAAATTTTCCAGATGCTCGACGAAGCACAGGGCGGCACCGCTGAGATCAAACATTTGAAGATTGCCGGCTAACCGCGGAGCACATCATGGCCAAAGTTCTCACCCAAGCAGAAGCCAAAAGCATGGGCCTGCCCGGCCGCAAATCGCTGGAAATCGTCTCCGGCGAAAAGGGTTCGCAGGCGGTCACACTGCGCATGGTCGAAATCCCGCCAGTCCAGCCCGGTGACACACCGCGCGGCCGGCATTTCCACCAGGGTTTCGAGGAATGCATCTACGTGATGTCCGGTGAGGGCTACACCGAGTCCGACAGCGGCGACCATCCGCTGAAAGCCGGTGACACCATCCTGATTCCTTCCGGTGAAAAACACGCCACCCGCAACACCGGCACTGAACCGCTGGTGCTGCTGTGTTTCTTCCCGGTGGCGGACATCTCGAAGCGCACGCAGGAACACAAAGCCTAATCCTGCGCTACCCCGCAACACGAACCTGAAAAGAACAAACATGAGCACCGACGTTGTCTGCCTGCGCCCCGAATCCGATTTCACCCGTGTCGGCGTGACACCGCCATCATCGCTGAAAATCGCCTACCGCAAACCCGACGATGCGGATCTTGCGGCACTGCTGAAGGAAGCGCGCGCGGTGGTGATGCCTGCAGTCGGCCCCAAGCTGCCTGCTGCATTGTTCGAAGGCACATCGCTGAAAGTGGTGCAGATCACCGGCGCCGGTGTGGACCGCCTCGACGAGGCAGCACTGAAAAAGCTCGGCATCCCGGTCGCCAATGTACCCGGCGGCAGCAATACCGCGCTCGCCGAATACACTACCGCCTGTGCGTCGGTGATGCTGCGCCGCTTTGCGTGGTCAGACGCCGAGATCAAGAAGGGCAACTACGTCGCCTTCCGCAATCAGATGATGGCGGCCAATCTCGCCGGCATCGACGGTGCGACCGTCGGTGTGGTCGGCATGGGCGTGATCGGCATGGCGGTGGCGCAGGCTTTCCACCGCATCGGCTGCAAGATCGTCTATTTCGATCCAGCGCTACGCGACAAAACCGCAGCAGATGCAATGAACGCCAAGGCAATGTCACTGGATGCACTGCTGAAATCCGCCGACGTCGTCACCTTGCACGTACCGCTGATCCCCGCCACCACCAACCTGATCGGCGCCAAACAACTGGCGCTGATGAAACCCGAGGCTGTGCTGATCAACGGCGAGCGCGGCTTCATCGACCACGCCGCCGCGCGCGCCCAGGCGCTGACCGACAACCGCATCGCCGGTGCTGCCGTAGACGTCTACAGCGTGGAGCCCGCCACTGCCGACAACCCCCTGCTGCAACTGAAGGGCGAAGCCGCCTCACGGCTGCTGCTGACGCCGCATGTCGCTGGCGTCACACGGCAGTCGGCAGCTTTCCTGTTCAAGGTCGCGTGGGAAAATGTGC
>JBBKXO010000181.1:0-4286 GCA_037969525.1 Burkholderiales bacterium
TTCAGCGCGGCGAGAATCTTTTTGGCGACTTCGCAGGCGTGCTCGACGCCGCCCTTGGGCAGAATAACCGCGAATTCGTCACCGCCGAGGCGGGCAATGGTGTCTGATTTTCGCAGCAGTCCCTGCAACCGCTCGCCGACGGCATGCAGCACGCGGTCGCCGATTGGGTGGCCTAATTTGTCATTGACATACTTGAATCGATCAATATCCATCATCAGTATGGTTGCCGGGGCGCGGTCACGTTCTGCGCCCTTGATTGCAAGGTCGAGACGATCGTTGAATAGCGCGCGATTGGGCAGGCCGGTCAGCGTGTCATGGTAAGCCATGCGCAGGATTTTCTGTTCGCGAGCGGTGATTACCTCGCGCATGTAATCAAAGCTCGTGGCCAGATCCCCAATCTCGTCCTGTTGGCGGATTTCTGTATTTACCGAGTAGTCCCCCTCGCGGGTGCGCCGCGCGGCGGCCGCCAGCTTGTTGATCGGGCTGACGATGTTGCGGCTGAGCACGATGCTGCCAAACAGTGATGCAAGTATGCTGGCAATCGCGAGGTCAAGCAGCGTCTGTTGCAATTCGCGAAATGGGCCGAAAGCGATCTTGAGTGATTTTTGCCACACTGCAAGTACTCGTTGTTCACCTGGCTTGGTCAGTAGTTTCGAGTGGGTTTGGTAATCTTGTTCACCTAGAGTCAATGCAGTGTCAGCGGGTTGCGCGCGCAGCAGATCAGTAATTCGCGGCGGCAGGGCGTTGCTTTCGCTCTGTGGCAGGCTCGATGCGCTGATACTCCAGTCCTGATCATTCCTTTCGGTCAGGAAAGTTACCTCCAGCGCGGTTAATGACTGTATCTGCCACGCCAGCGTGTCGTCGAGTCTGTAGCCTTTGGCGATCCAGGCGATAGGGCGCTGTGCGGGTACGGGCATCACCACCAGGTGATAGGGCAGGCTGTCGATGACGACAATGGCACTGGCGCGACTGTATTTCTGCGCCATATCGATGAGTTCCGGGAACGGGAACGGCTGGTCTACGCGTTTGGCCTGCAGTGTATCGGCAATGATCCTCTTGTCGAGATTCGCCAGCATGACCAGATTCTGATCGATTTGTGTGCCGTGCTTTGCCAGCATGAGAGATATTATTGCCGGATCACGGGAGTTGACGGTAGTCCGGAAGTCCGCGTCGGACGCCAGCACGGAGCTGGTATAGGTCAGCTGCTGTAAGTTCTGTTCAAGCGCCTGTGTGAATGCCCGCTCTCCTATGCGGATCTGGCTGGAAAGCTCGCGAGTGGAGATGGCTTTGTTGGCAGCACCGACGACGAGGAACGCTGTAATCTGCACTGCTGCCAACATCACAACAAAGAAAACGACCAGGCGGTTTTCAAAGCTGTGCATTCGAATCGGAATCATGTTGCAGTAGGCCCCTCGTTGGCAAAATTAGTAATTCATTAGTACTTCTCGTGACCGATTGACGATATTCTTACATTCTTTGATATTGCCTTTGCGGAAGTTTGACACATTTCGCTAGAAATACTCTTCCGTGGTGGTTATTTCTGATGGGCAGTGTTCAGTTTGTCCATTCAACAGATTGGGTATTACGATGGTGAACAAGCCGGCTTGACGTGCCGCCGGATGCTGATTATAAGATTCGCCGTGTGGTACGCGACAGGCCGATCCTGCGGCGGCTCCGCAGTGGCACACAGATGTGGTTGTACAACCCTGAGGTTTCAGTTCATGAATGAATTTGACTTCACGCGTCCCGCCCAGAGCGAGGTCTACAACGCCAATGTGGCGCGGTTGTTTTTTCATGCCAATGGCAAAAGCCGCAACGTGTCCGCCGGCAGCGAACTGTTTGCAGAAAACGCGGCAGGCAATTCCATGTTTTTTCTGGCCAGCGGCGAAGTCGCGTTGCTGCGCGGGGGCAAACCGCTGGACGTGATCAAGGCCGGTGAAGTGCTGGGGGAAATGTCGTTGCTGACCGGAGTGCCGCGCAGTGCTACCGCCACGGCCAAAACGGACTGTGAAGTCATCGAACTGGACGGCAGGAGTTTTTCCGGTGCCATCCAGAAAACGCCGGAGTTCGCGCTGATGCTGCTGGCGATCCTGATCAAGCGGCTGCGGCTGGCGCTGGCCATGCAGATGCTGGGCAAGGGGCCGGCAACCGCAACCATAGACACGGTGCCGTCTTCCGGTGGGGTGTTTGACGAGGGGCTGCTGAAAGATCTGGCTTCCAATTTCCCGGCGCGTCCACCGGCCTATCAGCCGAAAAATGCCGTGCTGATGCGCGAAGGCGAGGCCGGCATTTTCATGTATGTGGTGATTGAAGGCATGGTGCGCATCACCGTGAATGACAATATCGTGGAACTGGTGCGGGCGGGTGGCGTTTTCGGCGAAATGGCACTGGTCGATCAGTCCAAGCGCGCGGCGACGGCCGCTGCGGGTTCCGACTGCAGTCTGATGTCGATCAACCGCAATGACTTCCTGACGCTGATGAAGACCAATCCCGCGTTCGGCCTGTCGCTGCTGCGCGCGCTGGCCAACCGGTTGAGGAATTCCGGGCGGAAGTAGGGGGGGCGCGTTCCGGCTATCGGGCGCGGGCGACAGAGCGCGGATCGCGGGGTTTCCAGCGTCCGCTGTCGACCAGTGTCAGAAAATCCAGCAGATTGCGATTGAACAGATCCGGTTCCTCCGTATTTACGGTGTGTCCGGCCGCTGGGCACATCCACAGTCGCGCGTTGCGGCAGATGCGTTTGATGAACAGCGCCGGGCCGATGCTGCTGTCGTCCTCATCGCCGCAGGCCACCAGCAGCGGCGGGCGATAGGCACGCAGGCCACGCTCAAGGGCGTAGACGGGCGGGCGTTTTGCCTGCACGCCGCGCAGCACACCGGCCAGGCCAATGCCGGAGTGACTTTCATGCACCGATCTGAATTCGGCAAATCCGCGCGGGTCTTTCAGCATCAGCGGTATACGGCCCGCAGACAGACCGCGCTCCCGCAGTGCGGCGCGTGTGCCTACGGTCTCGAAGAGATGTGCATGGGCCTCGGTGGCTTGCAGGAAGCTCTTGCGCGTGGCCGGATCGGAGCCCGCGCCAGCGCCCAGAGCGGTGACCGACAGCGCCATTGCCGGGTAGCGCAGGCCGAACTGCAGTGCCGTATACGCGCCCATGGAGCAGCCGACGACATGTGCCTTGCGGATGCGCAGGTGGCGCAACACATCGGCAACATCATCGACCGCGACGCGCCATGAATATTTTGAACGTGCCTTGGGCACGTCGGACGGCGGATAGCCGCGCGCGTTGAATGCGATGCAGCGGTAGCGCCGGGCGAAGTAGCGCAACTGCGCCTCCCAGCTGCGCGCGTCGCCGGAAAATTCATGCAAGAAGATCACTGGCGTGCCGGTGCCGCAGATATCGTAGTAGAGGCGGGTGCCGTCGCGGGCAGTGGCGTTGGGCATGGCGTGCTCAGGCTTCTCCGGCCATGATCTGTACTTCGATCGACTGGCGGACGTACTCCAGCACCAGGTCACCAACGTTTTCGGCGAGGCAGTCGAATTCGGTAAGGTCTTCTGTCGAGCGCAGCCAGGTCAACTGACGCTTTGCCAGTTGCCGTGTCGCGGCGATGCCCTGTTCGCGCAGTTCATCGAGGTTGATATTGCCGTTGAGGTGGTCCCACGTCTGGCGGTAACCGACGCAGCGCATGGCCGGCATTTCGGGTTCCAGCGCGTAATCCTCACGCAGGGTGCGTAACTCCTCCACCAGTCCGGCGTCGAGCATGGCGTCAAAACGCTGGGCTATGCGTTGATGCAGCACGGCGCGGTCGGACGGCACCAGCGCGATGCGGATCGGCGTGTACGGGAAATACACGTATTTGGGTTTCTTCAGCAGGTCGGTCATCGACTTGCCTTCGATATAGAAAATTTCCAGCGCGCGCTGGATGCGCTGGGCGTCGTTGGGTTCCAGGCGGGCTGCGGTCTGCGGATCCACCTTGCGCAGTTTTTCGTGCAACGCCGGCCAGCCTTCTTCATCGGCCATGGTTTCAATGATCAGGCGCACCGCGGAATCGGCCTCGGGCAGGTCGTTGAGGCCTTCGACCAGCGCCTTGAAGTAGAGCATGCTGCCGCCGACCAGCAGCGGAATATGGTCGCGCTCGGTGATTTCGCGCATCAGCGTCAGCGCGTCGTCGCGGAAGCGTGCTGCGGAATAACTCTCGTGCGGCTCGATCAGGTTGATCAGGTGATGCGGTGCGCGTTTGAGCGTATCGGCATCGGGCTTGGCAGTGCCGATGTCCATGTCCTTGTAG
>JBBKXO010000182.1:0-14254 GCA_037969525.1 Burkholderiales bacterium
GTCGCGTCGCCCTTGCCGGAACCGCCGGCGCGCGCCCATTTCAGCAGCATGTCGGCCCATGGTGTGCCGTAGCCATAGATGCCGCAGCCCAGTGTGTCGAGAATTGCGATGCGCACCACTTCACGGGTACGCGCGGGGATGTCTTCGTACTTCAGGTTGCTGATCCACGCAGCGAGTTCGCGAGTAGGCGCGCTGGTGTGCGCAGGTACAGCGGCAGCGCGGCGATCGTCATTCATGATGTGTCCTCCGGATTGACGGAAGTTTACCCGACTGCGGCGGAGTTAATGTGGATGTACGGTGGCTCGTTCCACATGTTGTCAACGTGGCGCGTGTGGCGATGGTCCGCGGTCGCTAAAATCACAAAAACACATCGCTGGTTGGCTAACAGCGCCTGGGCAGCATTAAACTACCGTTACCAATCCAGAAGGAGTTTCAAATGCCTGCTATGGATATCACAGGTCAACTGGCGAAGTACATGGTGGCGTCTCGGACGCGAAAACTTACACCGGACGTGGCGCATGACGCGCGGCATCGCATTCTTGATGCGCTTGCCGCAATGGTGTCCGGTGCGCACCTGAAGCCGGGGGAGATGGCGATCAAATACGCGCGGGTGCAGGGCGGTACCGCGGAAGCCACTGTGGTGACCACCGATATCCGCACGACAGCTGTGAATGCCGCGCTGGCGAATGCGATGTTCGCACATGCCGACGAGACCGACGATTTTCATCCGGCGACCAAGGCCCATCCGGGGTGCTCGGTGGTGCCCGCGGCACTGGCCATGGCCGAGCGCGAGGGCAGTTCGGGGCTGCAACTGCTCAATGCCGTCACGCTGGGATACGACCTGTGCTGCCGTTTCCTGCTGGCGCTCGACGCGGACCGGGTGCGAGCCACGCATCGCAGTGCCGAGGGCACCAGTTCGACCATGGGCAGCGTAGGTGCCGCGGCGGCGCTGGCCGGGCTCGACGAAAAGGGGATGCGCCACGCGCTGTCGTACGCTGCGCAGCAGGTATCGGGCATCTGGAGCTGGGTGCGGGATGCCGAGCATGTCGAAAAGGCCTTCGATTTTTCCGGTATGGGCGCGCGCAACGGCGTGACCGCGGCAATCATGGCGCAGATGGGATTCAGCGGTGTGTGGGACGTGTTCGACGGCGAGCACAATGTGCTGATCGCGCTGTCGGGCGATCCGCATCCGGAGGAAATGGTGGCCGGGCTGGGCAGCCGCTATTTCATTACTGAAACCGCGATCAAGCCGTTTTCGGTGGGTTATCCGATACAGTCGCCGCTCGATGCGTTTCTGCAGCTCCATCGCGAACACGGACTCAGCGTGGATAACGTGGAGAAAATTGTCGTCACCTTGCCCGAGGACGGCGCGCGCGTGGTCAACGACCGCGCCATGCCCGACGTCAACTGCCAGCACATCATCGCGCTGGCACTGGTGGAGGGCACCGTCTCGTTTGCGGACAGCCACTCCTATGCGCGGATGAAAGATCCGCAGGTTCTCGCTGCCAAAGCACGCGTGCAACTGGTGGCCGACAGGGCGCTGATGGATCCCGCGGCGCCACGCAGTGGCCGCGTGGAGGTCACGCTGAAGAACGGCCGCACCGTCAGCCACTTCACCCGTCATGCGCCGGGTACTCCGGAAAATCCGATGGATACCGAACGCGTCAATGCCAAGGCGCGGCTGCTGATGACGCCGGTGCTGGGTGCCAAGAACACAGAGGCCATCATCCGCCGGGTGAATGCACTGGAATCGTTAAAGAATGTGCGCGAATTGCAGCCGTTTCTGGCGGGCGCGGGAGTTGGCGCCAAGGGCGCGAAGCGCAAAGCTGTTGTTAGGAAAGCCGGCACTTTGGCGAAGAAGAAACTGGCAAAGAAAAAAGTGATAAAAAAGAAATAGCGGGACGGTGGTTACGCAAGACAAAGAGCCGGGGCACACCCAAACGGCCCGAATAAATTTAAGATGATCCGGCTTCAGGCATCCAGACGCATATTCTGTGACTCACTGCGGCGGCTTTCTTGACACTGTTTTTACCCGCGCCGCATACTCGTAACGCGGACGGAATGATGCGCGTGCCTGCCAATGATGCGCACAGCCCGTCCGGATTTCACATGTTGTTTAGCTATGCATGAGTTAATGCGATCAGGAGTCCAAACAATGGATTACGACGTCATTGTCGTCGGCGGCGGCAATGCTGCCTGTGCGGCGGCGGTATCCGCGCGCGAAAACGGCGCAAAAAAAGTACTGCTGCTGGAGAAAGCACCGAAGGCCCAGCGCGGCGGCAACACGCATTTCAGTGGTGCGATTTTCCGCTTCGTGTTTGATCATGCCGATCAGCTTGAGCGCTTCGTTCCGGACGCCGAAGCCGAATATCCGGGATTCCGCAGCGGGGTGCCGGTCTATCCGCATGCGGCCTTTACCGAAGACCTGATGCGCGTCACTGACGGCCGCTCTGACCCCGAACTGTCGAAACTGATGATTGACGAATCCTACGACACCACCTGCTGGCTGCAGGACGTGGGTCGACATCATTTCGAACTCGCCAAGTCGGTGATGGGCATCAAGGTTGGCGACAAGATCAAATGGCCGCGGGGCGCGATCATCCGTACCGTGCATGAAGGCGTCGGCCTGTCAAAAACCTGGTTCAGGACCTGCGAGGCCATGGATGTCGCGATTCAGTACGAAGCCCATGTCCTGGATTTGTCCATGGATGGGCAAGGGCGGGTGAACGGCGTGGTGGTGCGCGGCCCCGAGGGCCTGAAAACGCTGAAGGCCGGGGCGGTGGTGCTGGCCTGCGGCGGTTTTGAAACCAATCCCGCGTGGCGCACTCATTATCTCGGACAGGAATGGGGTCACGCCAAGGTGCGCGGCTCGAATTTCAATTACGGCGACGGCCTGCGCATGGCGATTGATGCCGGAGCCATGCCCTGGGGTCACTGGGGCGGCTGTCATGCCACACCCATCGTCACTGATGCACCGGACTATGGCCGGCGCGATCTTACTGACAAGACCAACCGCCTGTCGTATCCATACGGCGTGATGATCAACGTTGAAGGCAGGCGCTGGATCGACGAGGCGGCTGATTTCCAGTCCTTCACCTATGCCAAGTACGGCGGCCTGATTCTCAAGCAGCCGAAGGGCATGGTCTACCAGATCTTCGACGCCAAGACGATGCATCTGCTGGAGCCGCGTTATTCGAGTAGCGAACCCTACCGTGCGGACACGCTGGAAGGCCTGGTTAAACAGTTGAACGTCGATCAGGCGCAGGCGATGCAGACACTGCGGGAATACAACGCGGCCTGCGGCCACGGCGGACCGTTCAATGCTGCCGTGCTCGACGGCTTGCACACCGAAGGCATAGAGCACCAGAAAACCAACTGGGCGCAGAAAATCGACACTCCGCCCTATGTGTCGTGGCCGGTCACCGGCGGCATTACGTTTACGTTTGGCGGCCTGAAAATCAGCAGCGACGCGCAGGTGATTTCCACCGGCTGGAAACCCATCCCCGGCCTCTACACCTGCGGCGAGATGGTCGGCGGGTTGTTCCATTACAACTATGCGCTGGGCACCGGACTGATGTCGGGTGCGGTGTTCGGGCGTATAGCCGGGCGCAGTGCGGCGCGGGAGGCCATGGGATCTGCGCCCAGGCGCAAAGCCAAATCTGTCGAAAAAGCGGCGGCGAAAAAAGTGCCCGCAAAAAACAAGACGAAGAAAACGGTAAAGAAGAAGTAGCGGCAGTTGATCTGGCAGATACTGCACGTCAACGGGAGTAATTAATTGGGGCTGACGCAGGACATCTGCCGAATCATTCATGCGACCCGTTATGAATCGCTGGACGACGCATGCGTGCAACGCGTCAAGCAAGCGATCAAGGACGGGGTAGCTGTCGCGCTGGCCGGCAGCAGAGAACTGCCGGTGCAAATAATAATGGAGCACATGCGTACTCTCGGTGGCTTGCCGCAGGCATCCATCTGGGGGACGGATACCAAGGCGTCGCTGGTGCAGGCGGCATATGTGAATTCGGTTGCAACGCATGTGCTTGATTTTGAGCCGATGTGGAGTCCACCCACTCATGCCGTGTCTCCAACATTACCGGTGGCGTTTGCGCTCGCCGAAATGCACCGGCTGACTGGGAGACAGGTCATCACAGCCGTGGCAAAAGGTCTGGAGATCCAGGGGCGGTTGCAGTACGCGGGAGATCAATATGTGCCGGAGGAACTGATGTTTCATCCGCCGGGCGTGGCAGGCGTCATCGGCAGCGCTGTCGTTGCGGCTGATCTGCTCCAACTGGATGTGTTGGCGATGCAGCACGCCATCGGCGTGGCAGCCTCGCGCGCCGGTGCCTTGCTTGCCAATGTGGGTTCGATGACGAAGGCAACACATTGCGGCCATGCGGCCGCGTCGGGACTGGATGCGGCGCTGCTGGCAAAACGCGGATTCACTGCGAACCCGGATGTGCTGGAAGCACCGAAAGGATTTATACGCACGTATTATCCCGACAGGTTCGACGACCAGCGCCTGCTGGAATACGGCAAGCCCTGGCGCGTGGTTGATCCGGGTCTTGCGATCAAGCTATTTCCTTCGCAATACGGCACGCATTACGGCATCACTGCGGGACTCGAACTTCATCGATCTCTGGGTGCGCGCGGGAACATCCGGCGCGTGCGCATGGTGTCACCTGTCATGAAATACGTGGATCGCCCGCGACCGGCCACGGGCCTGGATGGAAAATTCAGCCTGCAGTACACGACAGCGGCCGCATTGCTGGATGGCGCGGTAAAAATAGACACCTTTACCGACGCGCGTCGTTTCCGAACCGACATGGTCGATCTGCTGCAAAAATTCGAATTGCGGCAGGACGCATCCATACCCGGAGATTTTCATTCGATGTATGTGGAAGTCGAGGTCGAACTAGCCGACGGTGCAAGACACAAGGCCGTGTGCCGCGGACCGCGGGGTTCGTGGGGCGCGCCTATGGACGAGCGCGACCATCAGGCGAAACTGGATGATTGCCTGCAGCATGGGCTGCCTGGAAAAGACGGAGCGGCATTGCTGGATCAACTTGATCGTTTGGATGAACTGGACGCGGACAACCTGCAGTCAGTGGTTAAGTTGATGTCGGGGGCTTAACCCCGGTATAGGGCATGGTGGCCGCGGGCAGATAAAATCTGTTATCGATCCAGTGTTGCTGCACTGGGGAAGGTCGCCGACAGAGAATTGCCCAGATCGCTGCAGCAGGTCCGGGGATAGGCGCCGCCATCAAGTCCTTTTCTTTCTGACCAGACCTTCAATGATTTTGATCTCGCCGGCCAGCACATACAGGCCGATTGGCTTGGTCACGAAATGCGTGGCCTGAAGATTTTCGCTGATTTTCCGGTCCTGAGGCGCGGAAGAACTGGTCAGCATCATGACCGGGGTGGAACACAAATCCGGGTCATTGCGAATAGCGGCCAGCACGGCATGGCCGCTGAGCTTGGGCAACTTGATGTCCAGCAACACGATGTCGGGACGCGTGGCGTTGTCATACATGCCCTCACGGCGCAGGTACATCAGCGCTTCCTCGCCGTTCGTGGTAACCGAAAGATGGTGCGGAATGCCGGACATCCACAACGCCTCGCGCATCATGCGTACATCTGCGGGGTTGTCCTCGACCAGCAGGATATCCATGGGCCGCGTATCCCCGGCCCGCCCATTATCCGGCCGGGCAGGGGATGCTGAAATGAAAGGCCGCCCCCCGTCCTTCTTCTGAATCAACCCATATGCGTCCATTGTGTTCCTCCACTATTTTCTTGCACAAGGCAAGTCCTATGCCGGTACCCGGATACGTGTTCATGCTGTGCAGGCGCTCGTACATCTCGAATATGCGCGAAAAGTATTTTGGATTAATGCCGATGCCGTTGTCTCTGACGGTAAATGTCCAGTGATCACCCTGCAGGGCCGCTCCCACATGGATGCGCAAGGGCTCGGCACTGCGGAATTTGATGGCATTGCTGAGCAGGTTGGCAAACAGCTGCTTGATCTGGCCGGCATCGGCCAGAATTTCGGGAAGCGGATCATGCTCGATTACGCAGGCGCTTTTCTGCGTTGCTGATTTCAGATCCTCGAGCACTTCGGCGAGCATTTTTTCGCAATCAACCGCCGACAGGGAAAGGGCTTTTGCACCCAGCCGGGAATAGGCCAGCAGATCGTCGATCAGTATCCGCATATGCTGGGCGCTGGATTGGATATAGCCGACGAACTCCTTGCCGTCATGGTTCAGTTTGTCCGCGTAACGCTGCTCCAGGAGCTGTGAAAAATTGACCACGTTGCGCAACGGCTCCTGCAGGTCATGGGATGCGACGTAGGCGAATTTCTCGAGTTCGACATTGGCCCTGGACAACTCGATCGTTCTGTCTGCAACTCGCTTTTCCAGTTCGTCGTTGGACTTGCGCAGATCGTTCTGCGCGGTCAACAACTCGTAGTTGAGCGAGTCGGTCTGTTCCTTGGCGTGTGTCAGGTAATCGATCAGGACCCTGTTTTCAAACCTTAGCTTGAATGTTTCGGCGATGGTGCGATAAACCCGATGTCCGATCAGGAGCATTGCAGCCAGGAACAGGAATATCAGCCACGCCATCGCGTAATGCATGCCGTCCCCGCTCATCGAGAAGCGGACAACCGTGGGCAGTGCAGTCAATATCGAGAATAATGCGAATGCCGGATACCACGACACCATGGTGCCGATTGCGCCGGCGATCATGCCCGCGAGGACGAAAGACAGGAAAATCTGGTGGGCAAATGAATCCGGCGGGAAGAGGATGAACCCTGCGGTGCCCCAGGCGGCACCCGCCAGGACGGCGCCGAGACAAAACAAGTCACGCCAATAAACTGCGTTCGCAGTGTCCGGCACGATTCTGCGGTAAGCAACAGCCATTGCTATGCGAATTGCGCCCACTACGCTGATCAGCGCCAGCCAGATGAGGGCCGGACGGTAACCCATGGCAGTGCTTTGCACTGCAGCCAGCACTATGCCGTTGAGCAGGGTGACTATCTGGGCGACCGCGGTATTCAGGTACAACAGGCGTACCTGCTCGACCAGCACCAGCCTCGCCTGAGCTTCGGGGGCCTCAGCAGGGTGTACTGCAGACAAGCGCACCCGCGGTCCCGGATCTACATCTAACCCTGCTCGACGCTGTATGTTTTCCTGCGTCATGTTTGCACCATGCCCGGATTTTCCGGGTCTTTGTATTCTTACCATACTTGATACTCTGCGCAGCATGCAAGCACGCAAAGTCATTCAGAGAATGATTTAGGAAATGGTATAGGTCAGGTGGTAATTCAGTGGGAATGTAATGTGATGCGGGAGGGAGAAGCGGGGACGGAGCCCGGCGAACAATCGCGGAAATAAACTACGTTAAGTGCTTCACTCGCAGTGTCTGGTTTTCTGCTATTGAATCTGCAGCCGCACAGCGTGATCCATCTGCTGTTTAACCCACCCAGGCACGTGCCATCACATCCAGTCGCATGTTCTGCGACTCGCTGCGGTCCGCATGTTGTGCGGTAATGGTCACGATGCGCACACCGGGTTTGGCGAAGCTCAGCTCGTGCGAAAATGTCCCCGGCGCCTGAATCTCTCCTTGCGCGAGGTTTACGCCTTGGGCGTCGGTAAGCATTACACGTACCGGTCCGCTGCCGGCGAGGATGACCTGGATACGGAAGTTTTCCCCTGCGACGCGCCGGTATACTTGCGGGTCGCGCAGGGTGTTATATTGCAAGTTGTTGATTTTAATGCTATTTATTATTGTTTCAGACATGATGTACTCCAGATGACCATGCCTACCATTCTAGACCCTGCGGCACCGACCGGCGAACTGCCTACGGTCTTCGCCGAAGTCGATGCCGAGCTGTCTGCAAGTGAAGCTGCAATCACGCGCGGGGAAGTGCTGCCGCTGATCGAAACCATAGACACAGCAATCGCACTGACCCGGCGTCTGGTCACGGCTTATCTGGTTGCTGGCGGGCAGAAATCGCCGCCGGCTGCAGATGCGGATTTTCTTGAAGTGTTCAAGGTTCTGGTGAAGGGCGACCCGACCTGGAATGCCATACGCGACAATTGTCGGGAACTTGTGTACTACCGCAACTGTATTAATATGGGACGCAGGGATGCATTGCCGAAGGTCCCGGAGAAAATGGCTGTGCGCACGGCACGGCATGTTTACCTCTATATCAAGACGCGTTGTGTCCGTGAAGGGCGGCTGGCAGATTAGCCGGCTGCTGTGACGTTTATTCTGGAGTGCTGATGAAGACTGCAACAAGCCGCATGCGCGGGGTGGAACACGACATCGTTCAAATGCCGAAGGCGAGTGACAAAGCGCCTTACTACGAGCCGCAGGGCAATGAAGTGGCTATATTTGAGGCGGCTTACAAGCGCCGCCTGCCGGTGATGCTGAAAGGCCCGACTGGCTGCGGCAAGACGCGGTTCCTGGAGTACATGGCGTTCCAGACCAAGCTGCCGCTGGTGACGGTGTCCTGCCACGAAGACCTGACCAGCTCCGATCTGGTCGGCCGTTTCCTGCTGGAGGGTTCCGATACCGTGTGGCATGACGGGCCGTTAACTCGCGCGGTGAAGGTCGGGGCTATCTGTTACCTCGATGAAATCGTCGAGGCGCGTACCGATTCCACCGTGGTGATCCATTCGCTGACCGACCACCGGCGCAAGCTGACCGTCGAGAAGAAGGGGCAGGAGATCGACGCGCATGAGGATTTCATGCTGGTGATTTCCTACAACCCCGGCTACCAGACTGTGCTCAAAGATCTCAAGCCCTCCACCAAGCAGCGCTTCATCGCGATCAATTTCGATTTTCCGCCGGAAGAAGTCGAGCGCAAGATTCTGCTCAAGGAAGTGCCAGGCACAAAACAGGATGTCGCGGAAAAGCTGGTTGCCATCGGGCGCAAGGCGCGGTTGCTGAAGGATCATGGCCTGGAGGAGGCGACCTCGACGCGCGCGCTGGTCTATGCCGCGAGCATGATGGGTGCGGGACTTGATCCGGTGGCCTCCTGCCAGGTAGCCATGGTCAACCCGATCACCGATGATGTGGAACTGGCCGATGCGCTGATGGAGATCGTGCAGGCGCACTTCTCCTAGGAGCCGGCATCAGCACGCTCAGCATGCCTTATACCCCCGCCGTCGAAAAGGCGGTTTCTCAGCTCCGGGATATCAGCGTCGTTGCGCACCGCGAAGTCGAGCTGGTGCTGCCGGCGATCATCCCGCACGGAGAGCCGGTGACGCTGCAGTGGCTGGCAGCGTGCAATGCCTTGTTCAGTTTCGAGCGTGATGCCGGGAAGGCGTTCATCCGCGGCAGTCTGGAGGCCGAACAGGTTTCGGAAACCGTATTGCCTTGGACCGGGCAGGCGCTGGCCTTCATGCAGTGGCGCGCGTCGTGGCGCGCGCTGGAAGGTTTCATGGCGAATGTCGCGCGTGCCTATGGTTCTCTGGGGCATGCCGGTGAAGCGCGCTGGGCGGAAATCGGTTTCTGCTGGTGCGCGCGCCAGATCGAAAGCGGCGCAGCCTATTTTTCAACGCCGGTGCTGGAGCTGGCCGGTCGCCACGGCGGCATCACCGCCATCGAGCAGCTGGCGACACCGGCCGACGAACTGTTCGAGTCGCGCAAGCTGATGCTGTCGACTTATCTGCAGGGTGCTGTCCGCGTACGCAACCTGCTCGGCGCGCAGGCCATACTGCCGTGGGCGTCGCGGGGTGCCGACATCATGCAGTCGGGTCGCGCGCGGGGTGAAGCCTATTTTCGTCTCGAGTCCGAAGAAAGCCTGTCGCTGTTGCTGGAACACCTGCCAGGTTACCGACTGACCGACCGTAACCGCCTGCTCGCCATGCTGCTCGATGTCTGGTTTGGCGGCGAGTTTGAACTCAAAGAGAGTGCCTGGTCGCCGGAGAAGGGGCGGCCATTCATCGAAACCGATGGCCGGAGCATATATTTTCCGGCAGTGATGGCCGACCGCGAGGAGGCGATACTCGCAGTGCTGCATACGGCCGGCCACATGTATTACCGCACCTTCAGTCGTGCGGCGATGCAGGAAATGTTTACCGAGGCAAAAATCGCTTTCCCTGAAAAGGGCGCGGTGTCGTGGGCACCGCTGTTCATGCGTTTTGGTGACGATGCGCTGCGCTTCCAGTTGATTTTTGACATTTGCGAAGACCTGCGCATCGATTACCGCGTGCAGCACAACGTGCCCAACTACCTGAAGCGGCTGCGTAACGCGGCGCAGGTGCCAGGTGGACGTCATCCGGAGACGGCTGCTTATTACGATCTGGCGCTGGAGAGCGTGGAGGTCGCGCTGGCGCTGGGCAGCGGTACCGCTACGGATGCACGCTTTGCGCCACTGTTCGAGCCGGGGGCGACGATCGCAACGGCTTACCGGGTGGCGGTCAAAATCCACAGCACGACGACGTTGCCGCAGGTCACGGATATTGAGGCATTTCATGCGGCATACCTGCCAGGTCGCAGTCCGAATGCGACGCGCATGGCTCATCCGCAGGAAAGCGATGACAACGAGCAGCAGACCCAGGCCGGCGCTGAGAAAAATAGCGAGCAGCAGGATGAGGGCGGCGAGGAAACCGATGCGCCGCAGAACGCCGAGTCGGGCGACCAGCAGGAAAACGGCGAGAAGCAGGAGATGCCGAGTTACGGCGACTCGTCTGGCCAGTCGGCGCGTGCATCGGGCCAGAGCGACAAGGAAGGCGCCCATCACGGCAGCAGCGACAAGGGAATACCGTATCCGGAGTGGGATTACCGCGAGTCGCGTTACAAACGCAACTGGAGCTGGGTGCAGGAGAAACGGCTGGCCGAATCGAACATGGGTGAGACCAACCGGTTGATGAAACAGTATGCAAATGCGCTGAAGCGGCTGAAAAAGGCCATCCAGTCGCAGAAACCGACGCGCAGCGCGCCACTGACGCAGCAGCTCGACGGCGACGACCTGGACCTCAACGCGGTCGTTGCCTACGTGACCGAGAAACGTGCCGGCCGCTCGCCGCGCCCCAATATCTACAGGCGACGGGAGATTCGTCAGCGTGAGGTTGCGGTGACGCTGCTGGCTGACATGTCGACCTCGATCATGCAGCACCTGCCCGAAGGCGGCGGGCGGCTGGTTGATCGGGTGCGTGCCGGCGTGCTGCTGTTTGCCGAGAGCATGGAGGAAGTCGGCGATGCCTATTCAATCGCGGGGTTCTGTTCCAAATATCGCGACAATGTCAGTTACTACATGCTGAAGGATTTTGACGAACACATGTCCGACGACATCCGCGCCCAGATCGGCGGCATGTCGGGGCGGCTGGCAACGCGCATGGGTGCGGCGATCCGTCATGCCACGGCGCGTTTCGAGGGCGTCGAAAGCCGGCGGCGCCTGCTGCTCCTGTTGTCGGATGGCCGGCCCGAGGATTATGACGACGGCGGCGACCGGCGTTATCTGCACGAAGACACGCGGATGGCGGTGAAGGAGGCTGTGGCCAAGGGCGTGCATCCGTTCTGCATCACAGTCGATACCATGGCCAACCAGTACCTGCCGCAGATTTTCGGGCCGGGGCATTACATGGTGCTCGACCATATCAACAGCCTGCCCAACAAGTTGCCGGAAATTTACCTCCGGCTGCGCAGGTAGGTTACAAAGGGGAAGGCGCGTCTCGCGCTGCGGAGGATTTATGTCGGATCAGGCTCTGTGGGACATCATCTTGAGACTGTCTGCGGCCATTGCGGCTGGCGGTTTGATCGGTCTCGAACGCAGTTACCATGGCCGCCCGGCCGGATTCCGAACTCACACCCTGGTGTGCCTGTCCTCGGCGCTGCTGATGCTGGTGACGGTATACGAGAGCCAGTGGTTCGTACAGCAGAGTGGATCCCGTGTCGTCATTGATCCCACGCGCATGGCGCAGGGCATCATGACCGGCATCGGCTTCCTCGGCGCCGGGGTCATCATGAAAGAAGGGTTGGCTGTGCGCGGACTGACGACTGCGGCGTCTATCTGGGTGACGGCCGCCATCGGCATCCTCTTCGGCATTGGTTTTTATATACCGGCGCTGCTGGCGGTGGCTGCCACGCTGGGCACCCTGTCTTCCTTTCGGTGGATCGAAAGCCGGATGACCACCGAGTTCTACGCCCAGTTCCATATCAAGTTCAATCGCGAGAATACGATGACTGAAGCGGATCTGCGTGCGATTACCCGGGAGCTGGGTTTTTCGATTGCCAACATGACCTACGAACTGACGGACGGCGGCCGCAGCTTCGAATACCGCATGGGTGTTAAAACATTGAACACTCGCGACATGCATGCGCTGTCCGAGAGACTGAAAAGCGAAACTTCGGTGGTCGAATTCCGTATCACGCCGGTCGGTGCCTGATTCCCGGCGGCCGTCTGCGCTGGTTGCGGGCCATGCCACGCGCGCCGGTACCGAGGGTTATGCCGGCGCGGCAAATAACCGCTGTGCTGCCGGACATTACAGCGATTTCCTCAACCAGCACCTGCAGCTGTCATCACTGGGTATCGGCACATTTCCAGGGGCGGCAAGCGACGCAGTCGATGCCGACTGTGCGGCCATCGTGGAGCGCGCTCTTTGCTCCGGCATCAATGTCATCGATACCGCCGTGCATTACCGCTATGGCCGGTCGATGCGTGCCACAGGCCAGGGCTTGCGCAGCGCATTTGCCGCGGGTGTCATTCGCGATCAGGTCTATGTCGTCGGCAAGGGCGGTTTCCTGCGTTTTGACGAATCGCCGCCGCCTGATCCGGACGCGTGGTTCGAGGCGACCATAGCGCGCAAGGGGTTGGCGACTCGCGAGGATCTGACCGGTGTGCATTGTCTGGCGCCAGGTTATATCGGCAGGCAGATCGATGAGATGCGCGAGGCCATGGGGCTGGAGACGCTGGATGCCTTTCTGGTCGACCAGCCTGAGGTGCATATCCCGCGGCTGGGCAAGGCGGAACTCAATCGCCGGCTGCAGACGGTATTTGCCGTGCTTGAACAGGCTGTGCGCCAGGACAAGATCCGCAGCTATGGTATTTCGACATTCGCCGGATTTCGTGTGGAGACCGACGACGAACTGTTTCAGTCGCTGACTTCGCTGCTCGCAATGGCTGAATCAGCGGCGCGGCTGGTGCATCGTAGTGACACTGCGCGGCACAGCTTCCGCCTGGTGCAGTTGCCGTTCAATCCGGCCATGAATGAAGGCTTCACGCGTTTCAGCCAGGCCACCGGCCAGGGCAATGTTGCATCCACGTTGCAGGCGGCGCACCAGTTGAAAATCTTTGTCATGGGCAGCCACGGACTGGCCAAGGGGCGACTGGCTACGACCGGTGTTGACAGCCTGTGTGCCGCAATGCCGGGCATGAGCAATGATGCCCAGCGTACGCTGCAGTTCAACCGATCGACCCCGGGGCTGGGTGTCAGCCTGACCGGAATCAGTACGCCGGCACATCTCGATGATTTGATTGCAGTATCAGGGCAGGCGCCGCTGGCGCGCGCGGACTATCTGAAGCTTTATTGCCGAGCAGAATAACTGCTGTTGTAAGGCTGCCACTGCTGGTTCGACCAAGTGGCATTATGAGCTAACCGCAGGGGGGAACATGCCTGACAAACCAGCAGTGCGACGGCAGAACGAATGGGTGCCGCTGACCAAAGCGCAGTTTCGCGAACGCTTCTACCAGAAATTCTACGATCCGGAATACGGCAAGGTTGCGGTTGAACTTGAACGGGTATTCGAAGTGGCGTGGGATGGCTATATCCAGTACCGCAAGTCGCCGCGCAAGCAAACGGCTGGTGCCGGTTATGCGGACCCCGACATGCAACTGCCGGTGGAGTGGCTGGCAACCCGCGCCGCCATCGAGGCTGCGGAAAAACGGCAGCGCGATCCCCGGTCACCAACGCGCATCCTGATCGTCAACGGTTCAACGCGCAGCGAACATTCCTGCCCGGGCGAAATATCCAAAACGCGGCGCCTGGCCCAGCATGCGCAAAAAGTAATATCTGACCTGCCTGGTCATGAAGTCGATTTCCTGGATGTATCCACGCTCGCCGACGAGCCGTGGAAAGTTATCCATCCCTGCAAGGCTTGCGTGTCGACTTCGCAGGCACTGTGTCACTGGCCCTGTTCGTGTTATCCCAACCACGCGGTCGGCCAGACCAACGACTGGATGGATGAGATCTATCCGCGCTGGACGGCAGCACACGGTGTTTTTCTGTTGTGCCCCGTGCATTGGTATCAGGCGCCG
>JBBKXO010000183.1:0-3697 GCA_037969525.1 Burkholderiales bacterium
AAGACCCGATAGGCGTCGTCACGCATTACTTCAGCCATCTGTCAGTCGTCGTAGTGGAACTCGACACCGGCAGCCTGCAGGTCGGCGACACGGTGCGCTTCATAGGGCACACCACGGACCATCGCCAGAAAGTTGAATCGCTGGAGGTCAATCACCGGTCCGTCGTCGAGGTCGGCCGCAGGCAGGCCTTCGGCATGAAGGTCAAGGTGCACGTGCGCGAGCACGATGTGGTTTACAAGGTCGGCGAGTTCTAGCTGATCTGCTGATCTGCCGCCCTGCCGCTATAGCGCCAGCGGATTGTGTCGCGACGCCGCATCACCTGCGGCTGGCGTTGGTTTGTTACGGCCTGCCGCCAAAATCGTAAAAAACGCGGCGACTATGCCATCAACATTGCTCGCCCATGCGGCGGCGCAACACTCTCAACGCCAAAATCAGCGGGAACTGTTCAGGCACGCAGGTTGTCCCTTTATATAGACCGTTCGCGGTCTGATCCGCGATCTAAGTTAAGTAGTTGAAAAATATAAACATAAATTCGAGGAGACCCCAATGTTTTCCACTATTCGTGATTCGCGCCGCCGCGCACTGATTATCGGTGCAACGCTCGCATGTACTGTCGCTACACCGTTGGCATTCGCGGCTGAAGCGAAAGATAAAGATGCATTTCCCAATCACCCCATCGAAATCGTCATCCACTCACGCTATGGCGGCGGCACCGATACCACCGCACGCATGATGATGATCCGCTCACGGCGCATTCTCGACGCTGACATGTCAGTCGTGGCACAGCGCGGCGGCTCCGGCGCGCAGGCGCATCAATACGCGATGGGCAAACCGCGTGACGGCTACACCGTGCTCGCGCTGACCCAGACCCACCTCTACACCATCGCCCGCGGCAAGTCACCGCTGAAAATCGACGACCTCGTCGGCATCGCGCGCGCCATGGATGACCCGACCTTCATCACCGTCTCGACGAAAAGCCCGTACAAGACCCTGGATGACCTGGTCAAGGCTTCGAAAGACAAACCGCTCAACTGGGGTGTGGCCCAGGTCGGCGGCACCGAGCACATCGGGCTCGCGACCTTTGCCAAGGAAAGCGGCATCAAGTTCAAGGTCATTCCCTTCGGCAGCGGCGCGCAAATGGTCCAGGCGCTGATGTCCGGCGCCATAGACGCAACCCTGCCAAATGTCAGTGAAGCCGGCTCGCAAGTCGAAGACGGCACGTTCCGTGCGCTCGCAGTAATGGCGCCGAAGCGGCTCAAGGAATATCCCAATGTGCCGACCACCTTCGAAGAAGGCTACAAGGTCAAGGTGTCCACCACGCGCGGCTACTTTGTGCTGAAGGGCACGCCCGAAGACCGCATCGAAACCCTGTCCAAAGGCATGGTGAAGGCGATGCAGCATGAGGTTTTCGCCAACTACCTGAAGAGCGCGGGCCTGACGGTGGAAGACAGCGTCGCCGGGCACAAGGAGTGGGACAAGAACATCAAAGAAGAATACGCCCAGGCCGTCACTGCGCTGACGGATCTCGGACTCCTCAACAAGTAAGCTTGCAGATCCCCCGGGGACGCGGACACACCGTGGCTCCGGGGTCGGTTTGCGCCTGAAAGACGACAACACGACATGATCAATCGCACCGATCTCGTCCTCAGTGCCATCCTGCTCGCGTTCTGCGGATGGCTTTATTACATCACCATGTCATTCGACACGGTCTCTCCGATGTTCGCCCAGGACATGCCCCCGGAACGTTTCCCGCGCATGCTGCTGTGGGTGATCGTCGGGCTGTCGCTGGCACTGCCCTTTGAGCAGTGGCTGCGCGGCGAAAGCGGCAAGGTCCTCGACAAGGCGCGCGCGAAACCCGCGCGCCCCATCGTTTATATGACCACGGCCTTCCTCATCCTCGCGGTGCTCGGCATCAAATGGATCGGCACGTCCCTGGTACTGGTTGCCATATGCATCGGGCTGCCCCTGCTGTGGGGTGAGCGCCGACTGAAAATTCTGGTGCCCTACGTGCTGATATTTCCGACAGCAGTGATGGTGCTGTTCTCGTATGTCCTCGGTGTGTATTTTGATCCCGGGGTCTTCGGTATTAAATTCCTGTGAAGGACTGCTGATGGATGCAATGCTCCAGGGTGTTGAACTGATCATGCACCCCTTCAACATATGGCTGATTTTCGTCGGCGTGCTGATCGGCGTGATCGTGGGCGCACTGCCGGGGCTCTCCTCCCCCATGGCGGTGGCGCTGCTGCTGCCGTTCACGATTTCGATGGAACCGGTACCTGCCATCGCGATGATGGCCGCACTCTATTGCGCGGGCACCTTTGGCGGATCGATATGCGCGATTCTCATCAATGCGCCGGGCGCGCCACCCGCCGTCGCCACGGCGTTTGACGGCTATCCGATGGCCAAGCGCGGTGAAGCCGGCCGCGCACTCGGCATCGCCGCCATCAGCAGCATCTCGGGCGGCATCCTGAGCCTGATCATTTTCCTGCTCGCCACCCCGCTGCTCGCGCGAGTCGCCACCTCCTTCCGGCCGATGGAGTATTTCGCGCTGGCGATTTTCGCGTTGTCGATGCTGGCATCGATCAGCGGCAAGTCACCGCTGCGCAATCTGATCGCGGGTGCCGTCGGCGTGTTGCTCGGCACGGTCGGCATCCACCTCACCACCGGTGTGGAACGATTCACTTTCGACTCGCATGCGCTCACCGGTGGCATCGGGTTCGTGCCGGTATTGATCGGTCTCTTTGCCGTGGCTGAGCTGCTGCACCAGTCCCAGGCCGTCGACAAGGCCTACGAGCGCATCAAGGACCTGGTGGTAAAGCTGCCCTCGATGGCTGACCTGCGCCGCATCCGCGGCACGATCCTGCGCTCATCGGCAATCGGCACCTTCATCGGCGTGCTGCCGGCAGAAGGCGCCACCGTCGCGGCGATCATGGGCTACAACGAGGCGAAGCGCTGGTCGAAGAACAAAGCAGAGTTCGGCACCGGCTGCCCCGAAGGCATCGCCGGGCCGGAGGCGGCCAACAACGCCGCGACCGGAGGCGCCATGGTGCCCACGCTCGCACTCGGCATCCCCGGCAGTGCAACCACTGCGGTGATCCTCGCCGCGCTGGTCATGCACGGCTTTCGTCCCGGGCCGCATCTGATGAAAGAAACGCCGGAATTCGTTTACGCCATCTTCACTGCGATGCTGATCGCGAACTTCATGTTCCTCGGCATCGGACTGATCGGCGCGAAGGTGTTCTCACGGATCACGCTAATCCCGCGCACCTTCCTATGGCCTGCGGTGTTTGTTTTTTCGCTGGTCGGTTCCTACTCGTACGGCGCTTCCGTTTTCGACGTGTGGGTGATGCTGACCGCCGGTGCGGTCGGTTATCTGATGCTGCGCCACGGTTTCGGTCCCGCGCCACTGGTGATGGGACTGATCCTCGGCAAACTCGTCGAAGAATCATTTTCCCAATCGATGATCCTGCTCGACAACCAGTGGTGGCGGCTGTTTGAAAGCGGCGTCGTGAATATCTTCTTTGTACTGACCGTGATCGGACTGGGCTGGCCTTTCATCTCCGCATGGATAGACCGGCGGCGCCAGCGGAACGAGGCGCTGGCCGTTCAAACCCCGGAGAAGTAAGGAAAACACTCAACTGCTCGCAGGGCGGGAGTCGATCGCACCCGCCCTGAATTCCCCGCCCCTCCAGCACTA
>JBBKXO010000184.1:0-7926 GCA_037969525.1 Burkholderiales bacterium
CTGCAACAACTCCGGTATGCGACCCGTATAGAGCAGTCTTTTGGCTTGCGGGAACCCCGAGCGTTCACGGCGTATGGCGTGCGACATACCACCCGACACGATGGCAGTGTCGCCTGCAGCGTACAGTGCGACGGCTGCTTCCAGTGTCTGCGGCATCAGCAGTTCGGGCTTGAACGGACGCCCGCCGGAAGGCCTGCCGGTGGTGGTGACGCGGGTCCAGACGCTGCCTTTGGGCGCAACCGAAACGGTTTTCTTCTCGTCGGCGTACAGTTCCGGATGCAGTGCGCGATGGATTTTCTCGGCGGTGATGGGCAACTCGTGTATGCGTACGCCGACCGCATCGGCTATCGCGTTGGCAATTGCTGCCGGTATGGCATCGAGGCCGATTTCACCCAGGCCCTTGGCGCCAAACGGGCCAGAGGGTTCATACGAGTCGGCGAATGCAACATGGATTTTCGGCACGAAAGCGGCTGATGGCAGCGGGTAATCGATGAATTGCGGATCCGTGGGCGTGCCGTTGTGCCAGTCAAAGTATTCCGTCATGGCCAGGCCTATGCCCTGCGTGACCGCGCCTTCGACCTGGCCCTGGGCGGCAGAGGGATGGATGACCGTGCCGCAATCGACGACCGCGGCGATCTCCTTCAGCTGCACGTAACCGGTGCCGCGATCGATCTCGACTTCGACCGCCTGCGCCGCGAAGTTGTAGGCGCCGGATTCGTTGCCATAGCGGCTGTGGTCCGGGAAATCCGACGGATTGTCCCAATTGCCGACGCCGACGATGGCCTCACCCTCGCGTTTGTAGATATTGGCGCGCACCACTGCGCTGACCGGCTTGAACTCCGATTCACCGCCTTTGCGCGGGCCGATCTGGCCGTTGATGATGGTGAGTTCATCTACCGGGCGTTTGAATTGTTCCGCAGCGGCGGCCATCAACTGCCTGTGGGCTTCGGCGGCGGCGCGCTTGACGGCATTGCCGGCGACATAAGTGACGCGGCTTGCCAGTGCGCCCAATGAATGCGAATGCGTATCGGTGTCGGGGCGCGTGATATCCACGTCCTCGTAAGGAAACCCCAGTTCCTCGGCGGCGATCTGCCGCAGTACCGTCAGGGCGCCCTGGCCGATTTCGCCTTCACCTGTGATGATGGTGGCACGACCATCCTCGTTTATGCGCACGATGGCTGAACTGCCGTCCCAGTCGCCGAAACTGCGGCGGCCGTTGACGTGCACGCTGCAACCCATGCCCAGGCCGCGGCCAGGTTGTTTGTTTTTATGTTTGGTATTCCACTGGATCAGTTCGGCAGCCTTGTCTATGCACTGCTTCAGTTCGCAACTGGTGATGATGTGATTGTGCGGTGAAACATCACCTTCTTCCACGGCGTTCAGGCGCAGCAGATCGACGACATTCATCTGCAGTTTTTCCGCGGCCAGATCCCAGGCCTGTTCCACGGCCCAGTCGGCCGACGGATTGCCGAAGCCGCGGAACGCGCCGGTCGGCACCAGGTTGGTATAAAGCAGTGTCGATTTGGCGCGGGCGCAGGGGTATTTGTACAGCGCGTCGTGGCGCACGGTTGCCGCGCCGAGTATGGCCTGTGACTTTCCGGTGTAGGCGCCGTTGTCGGCCCACATGCGGATTTCCTTGGCCAGCACCTTGCCTACCTTGGAAAAGCCGAGCTTCACCCAGTAGCGCATGGGCATGCGCGGATGGCTGGCGAGAAACTCCTCTTCGCGGGTGTGGATGTACTTGACGGGTTTGCCGGCCTTGCGCGCGAGGATCGCCGCGATAACCGAGCCGTTGTCGTCGCCTGACTTGCCGCCGAAACCGCCACCGACTTCGGTCTGAATCACGCGCACCTGCGACTCCGGCACGCCCAGTGCCACCGAGTAACGGCCGCGGGCCAGGAACGGCGTCTGCGTGTTGCACCACATGGTGACGCGATTGCCGGTCCAGTGTGCGACACAGCCTATGGTTTCCAGTGAGCTGTGCCACTGGCGCTGCAATTCCCAGGTGCCTTCGACCACCACGGCGGAGGCTTTGAAGCCGGCATCGACTGCTCCGCGCTCGAAGGCGAATTCGTGCGCCACGTTGCCCGGCGTATCGTCGTGGACCAGCGCGGCGCCCGGCGCCATCGCTGCATCGAGTGAAAACACGCCTGGCAGGACTTCGTACTCGACGACGATACTATCCACGGCGGCCCGCGCGGTTTCCGGGTCGGTGGCGGCCACTGCAGCCACCTCGTCGCCGACATAACGCACCTTGCCGATGGCCAGCGGATAGAGGTCGGGACGGAACGCGCCCCACTTCTGTTTTGCGGTGTCTTCACCGGTGATGACGGCCTTGACACCGGGCATGCTGCGCGCAGCACTGGTGTCTATGGACAGAATGCGCGCATGCGGATGCGGACTGCGCAGCACGGCGGCATGGAGCATGCCGGACATGTGGATATCGGCGACATATTGTGCGGCTCCGGTGACCTTGGGCACGGCATCGGTGCGCGGCACATCCTTGCCGACGACCAGCAGGCCGGATTCAAATTTAGGGTCGCGCAAATTGGTGGCTCGGGTGTTCATGACTGCCCCGCCTTTTTGAGCAGTGCGATGGCTTCGCGGTAGGCATCCATGATTTTCACGTAGCCGGTGCAGCGGCAATACACGCTGTCCACGCTCATGCGGATATCTTCATCAGTGGGGTTGGCGTTCTTTTCCAGCAGCGATACGCATTGCATCACGTGGCCGGGGATGCAGATGCCGCATTGCATCGCCGACTTGTTGATGAAGGCCTGTTGCACCGGATGCAGTACGCCGGCGTCGGCGAGCCCCTCAACGGTGCGTATGCTGGCGCCATCGCACAGCGCCGCCAGCTGCAGGCACGAGGAGACGGGTTCGTCATCGACAATGATGGTGCAGGTGCCGCAGGCCCCGATGCCGCAACCGTGCTTGGTGCCGGTGAGCTGCAGGTCATCGCGCAGTACGTCGACCAGCAGGCGGTCGTGGGACTTCAGGTGCAATTCGACGGGGTCGCCGTTGAGTGTGAATTTGATCAACATGATGTGCTGGAGGGAGTGTTTCAGGGGGAAGGGCGAAATTATATGCCACGGGGCACAGACTGGCCCGCGATATCGCCGATGTCTGCAATGTGGGCGGTGAGATCGCGCACGGGCGCGACCGTATGGCGCTATGATGCAGACGGCAGGCTCAGAATTTATGGAAGTTCCAGCGCAACTCTCGAAATTCGATTGCAGTTTTCATACCGGATATGGCCATGCACACCGAAAAAATCCAGGTTCGCGTCACCGAAACCCGACAATTGATGGAGGTCGTGGTATACGACAAACGGGCGTCTTCCATACAGGTGGTGCTGGGCACGGGCGTGCACAGCGTCAAGTGTGAACTGACCCCGACCCGCAACGGTCTGGCCTATGCGGGCTCGGCGATGGGGCGGGAGATCGTCTACGAGCGCAGCCGCGAGCAGGTGCAGGCGGATATCGACCGCCTCAATCCGCGTGAATTCACCCGGCGCTGAGGCCGTGCCGTTTTATTCCAGCTGGTAGATTAATAGCAGCAGGCAGGCCGTGAGCATGACGCAGAAAGTCAACATGATGCCTGCGGTGCGGTAGTGGAAGTTTTCGCTGGCCTGGCTGACGCCCCAGGCATGCAGCAGGCGGCCGCAGACCAGCGTAATGCCCAGCAGGTGCACGTGCAATCGCGGGCCATCTTGCAGTTCCACAAAATAATTCAGCAGCAGCGCCAGCGGCACGTATTCCGCAAAATTGGCATTCACGCGCATCGCGCGCTGCAGCAGGGGATTCCTGCCGTCGCCGATTGCCACACGGAAGCGCCGTCGCAGGCTGATGGTGCGCAGACTGAGCCCTATGAACATCAGTCCGAGCAGGGCGGCGTAAAGTGGAGTTACCGGCATGGTCATGTTAGTCCGGTTTGCGGAATTTCAGCGTCATGCGATCGCTTTCGCCGATCGCGCCGTATTTCTCGGGGTCCACCCGACCGCGCATCATCGGCGGCAGCGTCCATACGCCGTTGGGATGATCCGTGCTGTCCAGCGAATTGGCATTGATTTCTGCTTTATCCAGCAGCTTGAATCCGGCTTTTTCTGCCAGTTCGATGACGTAGGCTTCCGTCATGTAACCGGTCTTGACCATGCGCTCGAAGGACGTGCCGGGTCTGGCGCGATGTTCGACCACGCCGAGTGTGCCGCCTGGTTTCAAGACAGTGAAAAATGCCTGGAACGCAGCCTGATCGGTTTTCTGACTGCTCCAGTTGTGCACATTGCGGAACGTCAGCACCAGGTCAACGCTCGCCGCCGGCGCGATGGCCACATGGTCTGGCGGGCCGAATGAAGTAAACACCGGTTTGCCGTACAGCGCAGCCTGATCGGCGATTTTCTCCTGCTGTTTCTCGCGGACCTCGCGCTGCCAGCCTGCGATTCTGGGGCTCTCTATCGCATAATGCGCCAGATAGTAGGTGCCGCGTTCGCGCAGCACGGGGCCGATGATTTCAGAATACCAGCCGCCGCCGGGCCAGATCTCGACCACCGATATGTCCGGCCGCAGTCCGAAGAACCGCAGCGTCTCGCGTGGATGGCGGTATTTGTCGCGCAGCCGGTTGGATTCAGTGCGATGTTCTCCGGCAATTGCCCGGTCCAGCAGGGCGCCGGTGTCACCCTGCGCGATTACGGGCGAGGCAAAGGCAGCAATGCACCAAACGGCCAGCATGCTGATGGAATGACGCCACTGCATGAACTTCTCCCGCTTATGCCCCTGCAACGTATTTTTTATTGATTCTAACCGTCTTTTTGCAGTACCGCCTGTATCGCCGATGCCGGGACCTTGATATCCACGCCGGCGCGTTCTTCCTGTAACAGCATGGAGACTCGCGAATCGCGCTCGGCCCAGCCGCGGTTCAGTGCCTCGGTCATGTCGGCATGGGCGAGGTTGGCCACGCGCATGGGCACGCCCAGTTCACGCCCCAGGTCGGTGGCCAGTGTTACATCCTTGTGCGCGAGCTTCAGTGCGAAGTCCGGCGGATCAAAGCTGCCCTGCAGGAACTGGCGGCCCAACCGGTCGAAGGTGCGCTGACGGCCCAGCGAGCATTGACGGACAGCAGCCCACAGCGCCAGCGGATCGACCCCGGCCTTGACGCCGACGGTGAATACTTCGGCAAGCGCCGTCTGGATGGCGTAGCCCGCGCAGTTGTGCACCAGTTTGGCCACCGTGCCGGCGCCGATGGGGCCGATGTAGATGACCTGGTCGCCGATGGCGTCGAGCACTTTGCGGTTGGCAGTGAATGCTTTTTCGTCGCCGCCGACCAGCAGCGCCATCTTGCCGGACTTGGCGCCATGCGGCCCGCCCGACACCGGGGCGTCGAGCATGACTATGCCGTGTTCAGCGCATTGCGCGGACAACTTGCGCACCACGGTCGGTGAATTGGTGGTCAGGTCGAACCAGACACTGCCGCGTTTCATGCTGGCCATCAGGTCGGCGCCGACGGCTTCGGCTTCGCGCGGTCCGGGTAGCGAAGTCAGCACGACATCGACGGCCTTGCCCAATGCTTTGATGTTATCAGCCCAAGTGGCGCCTGCAGCCAGCTGCGGTTTGGCGATGTCGGGACGCAGGTCGTATACGACGAGATCAAAGTTCGCCTTGCGCAGATTGAGCGCCATTGCGCCGCCCATGGTGCCGAGTCCGATGAAACCTACTTTCATGATGCGCTCCTTTGAAGTCAAAATTCGCGGGTCACGGCGATGTCGCGCATGACTGCCTGTGGGGTGTGATGCTGTGCTGCCGCGGCGGCATTGCCGTGCTGCAGGTAAGAACCCAGTTCCCGTGCATGGGCGACGACTGCGCGGCCAAAACGCACACGAGCAGCTGAATAACGCGGCAGGGCCTGCTTTAGATCGTCACTCGATTCTCGCAAAGCGTCGACCAGCGCCATGGCATCGCTGGCCGCCTTGGACACGCCCATGCCGCAGTGCGGGCGCGCCACGAACGCCGCATCGCCCAGCAGCGCGATGCGCCCGCGGGCCATGGCCTGCGACTCCAGGTCGAAGATCGCCTGGAAAAACGGCTGTTGCGTTTTGGTGACGACTTCGGCGAACTGTGGAGACAGGGCATCCTGTGCGGCACGGCGCAAATCGTCCAGCACCTCGGGGCGGATCAGCGGCGGTGGAATCGACATGTCGTGCTGGCGGCCATGGATGTCGGTGCACAGGCGTGGCAGGGCGCCTTCTGCAGGGACGGGCCGGTACCAGACGAAGTTGTAGCAGCGTTCACCGGGACGGGTGGAATTGGTAAAGCCGGCCACTGGATAACCCAGCATGTGTTCATGCGGTGCCAGGCTGAAGCCGAACAGCGGAAAGAGATCGCGATGAGTGGCCGGCGTCAGTTCGTTTTCGTCGACCAGACCGCGCCAGGCAATGTAGCCGGCATAGGCCGGGCGGTCATCAGGTGCGAATTGAGCGCGCACTGCGGAGCGTATGCCATCGGCGCCGATCAGCAGCTCACCCTGCGCCTGCGCACCGTTGGCGAAACGCGCGGTGACGGTCTGCTCATCCTGAGTGACATCCGTGCAGGCGTGGCCGAAGTGGTAACGCTCGTCAGGGAACGTGTCTTTAAGCAGTGCGTACAACCGACCCCAGGTGGTCAGGCATTGACGGATGTCCAGGGTGCCTACCGCTGCGCCATCGCGGTCGTAGGTGACGCGGCCGGTGATGTCGACGCCGAAGGTGTCGTCGATGGCAATGCCGATGCGGGTCAGTGCAGTAAAAAGGTCCGGATGGGTGATGATGCCGGCGCCACGCCCGGCAAGCGCCTCGCCGGCCTGTTCATACACCTGCACATCCCAACCCTGACGATGCAGCAGGTTGGCGGCGAACAGGCCGCCGAGCGAGCCGCCGATGACCAGCGCGCGCGGCGGGCGTTGCACATCCGGCATCGGCGCTCAGGCCGCCTGTTGTGCTTCGGTGCCCGGGTAGTTCAGCTCCAGGGTCACACCGCTGGGGTCTTCGAAAAAAACCTGGTGCAGGCTGAGCGACGGCACCGAGCGCTCGCGGTACTCCACGCCGTGTTTCTTCAGACGCGCGAGCATGTCGGCGAGCCCGGTGGCGGTAAAAGCCATGTGGTCCACGGTGCCGGTGCCGTTCAGCGTGTCGAGGTCCTTGTCACCGAGGTAGTCCTTCAGGCCCTGCGGATCATTGAGGTCGATGCCGATGATATGCACGACACCGGTGGTTTCCGGGTACTGCGCGCCGTTGTAGAGCCAGATTCCCGGAAATTTGAACGGCGGACGAAACCCGGGCTGGAAGCCCATGACCTCGGTATAAAAGCGGCGCGAAGCCTCGATGTCGGTGGTGCGAATGGAAAAATGATCGAGTTTGCCGATGGGCATGATACGACTCCGTAATTGTTTTCGATTGCGATTGCGTTATTGCAGTGGCGAGAAGGCTGAGGGCATGACGATCTTGTTTTCCTGCGCAGTCAGCACCGCGTCGGGCATGCCTTCCTTCTTGGCCACTGCGGACGGCGGCCAGACCCCGGCGGCCACGGCCTTGTCCCGCGCTTCATTGCGGGCATCGAGCGACGGGTATGACCAGATGTGGGTGAAGCGGCTGATCCCGCCGAGCTCCGCGTACCAGACCGCGACCAGCGGACTGAACTTGACGCGCGCGGGGATGGCCTTGTTCCACACGTTCATGATTTTCGGCAGTTCGCCCGGTGCGTGGGTGTAGGTGCGCATTTCAAAGTAGGGGCCCATCTTGCCCGGCTTCAGCTCGGGTGAGATATCGAACGGGATGAAGATTTCGGAGCGCATGTTGACCAGGAACTCGCCGATTTTCGGCGGCCAGTTGCCGGCGGCGACTGCGGCGGTGCGGATCTTGTCGCGTTCGACGAGGTCCTTGTACGGCCATACATGGAT
>JBBKXO010000185.1:0-5965 GCA_037969525.1 Burkholderiales bacterium
CCGCGACAGAAAATCGAGGCGCTGCATGCGATCCTCGATCCTGCGCGCAAACACGCGGATGAACTGCTGGCCCAGCAGGCCGACTTCGCGTTTAAGTTTCATGCCATCCGGGCTGACCATTTCGGCGGCCGCGGTCGGCGTCGGTGCACGCGCATCGGCGGCAAAATCAGCAATGGTGAAATCGGTCTCGTGACCGACACCGCTGACCACCGGCAGCGGACAAGCGCGGATGGCGCGCGCCACCACTTCTTCGTTGTATGCCCACAGATCCTCGATGCTGCCGCCGCCGCGGCAGACGATCAGCACTTCGCACTCGGCACGAGCGCCGGCCAGTGTAATCGCATCGGCAATTTTTGCGCCCGCGCCCTCGCCCTGTACCGGCGTCGGATAAATGATGACATTGATGCCGGGCATGCGCCGACGCAGCGTGGTGATCACGTCGCGCAACGCTGCGGCCTGAGGTGACGTCACCACGCCCACCGTGCGCGGGAACGGCGGCAGTTCGCGTTTCAGCGCCGGATCGAACAGACCTTCCTGCTCCAGTCTGGCCTTGAGCTTTTCAAACGCCGCATACAAGGCCCCCAGACCGGCGCGGCGCATGGCATCGACGACCAGCTGGAACTTGCCGCGCGCCTCGTACACCGTTGCCGTCGCGCGCACCTCGACCTGCATGCCGTTCTCCGGCTGCCAATCGAGGTGCTGTGCCTTGTGACGGAACATCACCGCGTCCACCTGTGCCGCCTCATCCTTCAGCGTGAAATAACAATGACCGCTGTCGTAGCGCTTGAAATTGGAAACCTCGCCCGCCACCCACAGCAGCGGCACGCCGCGCTCAATCGCGCTACGCGCGAGACGGTTCAGCTCGGCGACGGAGATGACGGTTTGCCGGGTGGCCTGTTCGATCAGATCGGGCATGTAGGGATTGTACGCGGCGTTGACATCCAGCAGCGCAGACTACACAGACCATCGATCATAAGCAATTGTTTTAATTGTATTTTTTAACAATTCGCAGCACTCCTGAAGCTCGCGGCAGTGCGATGGCAGAGTTCAGCAGATAACGGTTGGTTGCAGCCTGTTCCGTAAGCCTCCTGAAAGAGACTGCGTATATCGTGCTCTGCAAGCATTGCCGGACCGGCAACGACCACGACCTGGAGCAGACATGAGTAAATTCAACTACACAATGTACAAGGTAATTTTCACAGCGCTGGCCGCGTTCATGCTCTCCTTAAATGCCCGCGCCGGGGACAATGATTTCCAGAAAACCACGGACAAGGCACTGGCCGCAGGCAATCCCGAGGCCGTGCTCAAGGCGCTGAACAGGGAAACCTATCGCGGCAATCTCATCGCCGCACAGCAACTGGGCCTGATGTACCGCGACGGCAACATGGTGTCGCGGGATCTCGACAAGGCGCAAAAATTCCTGAAAATTGCCGCCAGCACCAATCTCAATCGCATCTGGTATCGCTACGGCCTGGTGGAAGCGCAATACACGCTGGGCGTCATGCTCCAGACTGCGAACAAGCCGGACCTGTCAGAAGCGGAATCCTGGTACAGCCAGGCCGCACAACTGGGTCATGTGCAGTCTCAGCTCGCCCTGGCCAGAATGTACATCAGCGGCACGGGGATCAAGCGCGACCCGGAACGCGCTTTCCACTGGGCCAGCATCGCCGCCGCGTCGCTCCCCGAAGCTGAACAGAAGGAAGCCGCACAAATACGCGACCAGTCCCAGCTGCAAATCGATCCCAAGCGAATTGCCAAAGCCCGGGCGCAGGTCAGCGAATGGAAACCCAAAAAATCTTCTTGAGCGTCACACGTTACGGAAATACTTAAACCGTAGAGTCCGGCACTCAGCGTTTGATGGTGCGCGCCACGGGCTACGCACTGACCGCCTGCCCTGCCTTCTGATCCAGCGCTGACCAGCGTTCGAACTTCTCCGTCAGCAGTTTCTCGAAGGCCGCAGCCCGTTCCCGGTCGGCCTTCAGTTGCGCCACCCCCTGCTTGTGGTAATCCGGACCGCTCATGCGCGCGGCGAGTTCCACCTGCTCGCGCTCCAGCATTTCCAGTTCATTCGGCAGCCGTTCCAGTTCGCGCTGTTCCTTGAAGCTGAGTTTGGCCTTTTCCGGCGGACTGCTCCGACCGGCAGTCGGCGCCGGATTCTTCGCCGGCGGCGTTGCGGCCGCCGCTGCCGGACGCTGCGTCAGCCAGTCACTGTAACCACCGACATATTCTTTCCACCGCCCCTCACCCTCCGCCACCAGCGTCTGCGTCACCACGTTGTCAAGGAAGGCACGGTCGTGGCTGACCAGCAGCAGCGTGCCCTTGTAGCCCTGCAGCGTGTCTTCGAGCAGCTCCAGCGACTCGATGTCAAGATCGTTGGTCGGCTCGTCGAGCACCAGCACGTTGGCGGGTCGCGCAAACAGGCGCGCCAGCAGCAGACGATTGCGTTCGCCACCGGAGAGCATGCTGACCTTGGACTGCGCACGCTGCGGCGGAAACAGAAAGTCGCTGAGGTAACTCATCACGTGCTTGCGCCCGTCGGCCGTCTCCACCCATTCCGAACCGGGACTGATGGTCTCGACCAGCGTGCGGTCGGGGTCCAACTGTTCGCGCAACTGGTCGAAATAGGCGATTTCCAGTTTGGTGCCCAGGCGCACGTCGCCGGCATCCGGCATCAGTTCACCCAATATGACCTTGATCAGCGTCGATTTGCCCGCACCGTTGGCACCAATCAGGCCAATGCGGTCGCCGCGGATGATGCGCAGCGTCAGGTCGTGAATCAGGATTTTGTCGTCAAAGCGCTTGCTGACGTCCGTGAGTTCGGCGACCAGTTGCCCGGAGCGCTCACCAGCGTCCAGTGCGAGTTTGACGTTGCCGATGCGGTCGCGTCGCGCGGCGCGTTCGACGCGCAGCGACTCCAGCCGCCGCACCCGGCCTTCATTGCGCGTGCGCCGCGCCTTGACGCCTTGGCGGATCCACACCTCTTCCTGCGCCCAGAATTTGTCAAATCGGCGACTGGCTTTCTCTTCTTCGGCCAGCTGGTCGGCCTTGCGCGCTTCGTATGCCGCGAAATTTCCGGGATATGAACGCAGCAATCCGCGATCAAGTTCGACGATACGCGTGGCAACACGATCGAGAAAGGCGCGATCATGGGTGATGATGATCGTCGTCCGTACCGCCCCTTTGGCCAGCAGATCCTCGAGCAGTGTGATGCCGGCAATGTCGAGATGATTGGTCGGTTCGTCGAGCAACAGCAGGTCGGGCTGCATCGCCAGTGCCAGCGCCAGCGCCGCGCGCTTGCATTCGCCGCCGGAGGCGGTGTGTGGCGGGTTCGCTTCATCCAGTCCAAAGCGGTGCAGGTATTCAAACAACCGCGCGTCGGCGCGCCAGCGTTCGCGCTCATCGTGAATGTTTTCCAGGTCTCCGCGGGCTGTCAGGCTCGCGTGCAGCGTATCGGCTTCGGGCAGCACGGGCTCCTGCTCGACCATGACCACCCGTGCGCCATCCTGGCGGCGGATGTCGCCGTCGTCGAGCGCGCCGCGGCCGGCGATGATATTGAGCAGCGAGGATTTGCCGGTGCCGTTGCGGCCGATCAGACCGATGCGTTCACCGTCATGCACGGTCAGGTTGGCACAGTCCAGCAGCGGATGCAGGCCGAAAGCCAGCTCGGCGTTGTCTATAGTTAGTAAGGCCATCGCCCGAGTATAGCTGCCGCAGGCTGCTATCCGGCACCGGTCTGGACACGCAACCTGCGGGCGCAAAACGGTTTTTTCCAACCAAGCTCATCCACAGCGCGCCGTGCCCCGCCAGTGATCTGCTGCGCCCTCCTCTGTCAGCGCCGGAAGACCACTATATCTTGTTGATTTTATTATGTATTTTTGCACGTTTAAGAATTAGGCAAAATATAGAAACTTCAAGCAGGGGCATGACTTAGAGTTTTCGTTTACATGCTATGCACAGGCTTATCCACAGTAATTGTGGACAAGCGTAAAAATGCGTTGTGACTCAACAACTTTCTACAACCGCCCACGTCACAGCGCTTGCTGATTCAGCGCATGGCGGCTACAGTTACGCGAATTTTTTGCAACACCCATTGATTTTTTCAGCAACACTTTTCCGGAAACCCACGCGTGATATCCATCATAGAAGCAGCCGGCTGGCCAATCTGGACCCTTATCCTGTGCTCCGTCATCGCGGTAGCCATCATTGCCGAGCGGCTGTGGTCGTTGCGCCAGAACATCGTGCTGCCGAAAAACATGTTGATGCATGCCGTGCAGGCCTACCGCCAGAATGGCGCCACCCCGCAACTGCTCACGCAACTCGCGGCCGCTGCACCACTGGGTCAGATTCTTGCCGCCGGCCTGCGCTACGAGAAGCAGGCTCCGGCCATCATGAAAGAAGCCATTGAAGAGGCCGGGCATATCGTGGCGATCGACCTGGAACGCTTCCTGACCACTCTGGGCACGATTGCGGCCATAGGCCCTCTGCTGGGCCTGTTCGGTACGGTCATCGGCATGATCGAGATCTTCGGCTCGCAATCACCCACGGGTGGTGGCGGCAATCCGCTGGTACTCGCCCACGGCATTTCAATCGCGCTCTACAACACGGCCTTCGGCCTGGTCGTCGCCGTGCCGAGCATGGTGTTCTACCGTTATTTCCGCACCAAGGTCGACGCGCTGCTGGTTGAAATGCAGATGCAGGCAGTGAAACTCGTCGAAGTCATCCACGGCGACCGCGAAGCGTGAGATCCGGCGCATGAAATTCCGCCACCGCGCCTTTCGCGAGGAGCCCGAGATCAACTTCATCCCGTTGATCGACGTGCTGCTGGTGATCCTGATTTTCCTGATGGTCACCACCACCTACTCACGTTTCACCGAACTGCAGATCAACCTGCCCACCGCGGAAGCCGGCAAACCGCCCGATCACCCGGCTCAGATAGACGTCGCCGTCGATGCCAAGGGCAATTACCTTGTCAACAAGGCCGCGGTGACCGCCGCCAACGCCGCAGCGTTGAGTGCTATTCTGAAAAGTGCCGGCGGCGACCTGAAGGACCCGGTGGTCGTGATCAATGCTGACGCCAACGCTGCACATCAGTCGGTGGTGCGCGTTATGGAAGCCGCTCAGCTGGCCGGTTTCGCCAAAGTCTCGTTTACTACCCAGGCGCCCCGCAAGTAATCCCCGCGTAATTCGCACGCGGCGTAGCCGTGTGGCGCTCTCAGCAAACTCCCGCAGCCTCTGCGTTTCTCGACTGCAATCCGCAAACGGGCTACCCTTCGCTCGTAATGTCTGCTCCCAAACACTGGAACACGCGCGGCCCGCTGGCACTGCTGCTGCTGCCTGTCGCGGTGCTGTATACCGCCATTGCCGCCCTGCACCGCATGGTCTGGCACAGCGGATTGTTGCGTGCAGTACATGCGGATGTGCCGGTGATCGTGGTCGGCAACATCACTGCCGGCGGTACCGGCAAAACCCCGCTGGTACTGTGGATGGCGCAATTTCTCACCACACACGGCAGGCATCCGGGCATCGTCAGCCGTGGCTACGGTGCAGTACGGCGTGACCCGCGGGCCGTACCCGTAACCGGCATCAACATCGCCGGGGATTACGGCGACGAACCCTGCCTGCTGGCACGGCGCTCCGGGTGTCCGGTTTGGGTGGGCGTGGATCGTGCGGCCACTGCACGCGCACTGCGCATCGCACACCCCGAAGTCGACGTCATCATCAGCGATGACGGATTGCAACATCACCGGCTGGCGCGTGACATCGAGATTGCCGTGATCGATGGCGCGCGCGGCCTGGGCAACCGCTGGCCGCTGCCTGCGGGGCCGCTGCGCGAACCGGCTTCGCGCCTGGCCTCAGTCGATGCCGTGGTGGTCAATGGCGATGACACCAGCGGTATCCTTCCCGAGTTCCCGCAGGCCATGACCATGCGCTTCACCGGCAACGAATTCCGCAAGCTGCTGAATGC
>JBBKXO010000186.1:0-18086 GCA_037969525.1 Burkholderiales bacterium
CGCCGCGCCGAATGACACTGCATGTTGACTGCCACCGGATTCATCGTGATGTGGGTGGCCGCGGTTTCCACATGCACCGCGAAGGCCGTGGAATCACCACCCAGCCCCTGGGCGCCAACACCCAACTGATTGACCACCTTGCTCAGTTCCGCTTCAAGCTTCGCGCCTTCAGGATCCGAGCAATGACTGCCGAGAGGCCGCGTCGCCGCAACCTTGGACAGATGCACGCACAGATCCGCCGTGCCCCCTACGCCCACGCCGACGATTACCGGGGGACAGCTTTTGCCCCCGGCTTCCAATACGCAATCGATGACGAAGGTTTTGATGGCGTCTATGCCTTCGGCAGGAATCGCCATTTTCAACCAGGAGTTGTTTTCCGAGCCCGAACCTTTCGGGATCATTTCAATCGCCAGCGTATCGGCTTCCGGCACGAAGTCGATGTTGATCACGGGCACCTGCCGGCCGCAGGACGTGTGCTCGTTTTTGCGGGTGGTCGGATGGACCACGGAAGACCGCAGCGGATGCTCCTTGGTCGCGCGTTCGCAGCCCTTGATGATGGCCTGCTTCAGCGCATAGCCGTCCACAGCCACATTTCTGCCAATGGTGACGTTGTAGATCGGGATGCCGGTGTCCTGGCACAGCAGGTTGTTGGTGTCTTCCGCCACGGTGATGTTGCGGATCATCGTGCCGAGGATTGCCTTGCCGGTGGCGTTCGATTCACGGCTGTCCAGTTGCTGAAAACCCTGCTTGATGTCGGGCGGCAGCATTTTGAGTGCGCGGATATAAAGTTCCTTGCTTGCCTCTTCAACCTGCTTGGGATCGATTTTCACTGGACCACCTTCATTAATATGAAAAAACTTCCGCACCGATCGCGGCGTATTGCGCCACACGCGCCGGCGCGGCGAAACATCCTCAGTTCACCTGCAGCTTGCGCTCTTTGATGATCTTTACCCAGCGCCCGCCTTCTTCCTTGATCGCTTTGGCGAACTCCTCCGGCGTGTTGCCTACCGGTGCCATGCCCAGATCCTCAAAGCGTTTCGCGATCGTGGCATCTTTCAGCGCGGCGACCGTGTCCTTGTGAATCTTGGCGATCACCGCCTTGGGCGTTCCGGTCGGCACCATGAATCCGAACCAGCCGAGGTTTTCAAATCCGGGCAGCGTTTCCGCGACTGCCGGCACATCCGGCAACTGCTTAGAGCGCTCCTTGCTGGTCACTGCCAGCGCCCGCAGCTTGCCTGCTCTTACAAAATTGATGGCGGCGGAAAGATTGGGCGTCACAAACTGGATCTGGCCGCCCAGCAGGTCGCTGACGGCAGGCGCTTCGCCTTTGTATGGTATATGCACGACGTCGATGCCCGCAGTGTAAATGAAGTTTTCACCCGCCAAATGGGTCTGCGTGCCGATGCCAGCCGAGCCAAATGTTACGGCCTTCGGTTTTGCTTTCGCCATGGCGATCAGGTCTTTCACAGTCTTCGCGGCAAAGCTCGGGTTGACGACTATCGCCTGTGGTCCGCTGGCCACGTTGGTTACCGCAGCCAGGTCTTTCTCCGCGCTGTATGGCAACTTCTTATACATGTGCGGGTTGGCTGTGACGATCGAGCCCGAGGTCATGAACAGCGTGTACCCGTCAGCTGGAGACTTTGCCGCAAGATCGGCGCCGATGTTACCGCCGGCACCCGCCCGGTTGTCCACCACGATGGTCTGGCCCCAGGTTTCCGTCAGTTTCTGCGACACCACGCGGGTAACGATGTCGGTCGCCCCGCCCGCAGAAAATGGCACGATTACGCGCACCGGTTTCGTCGGAAATCCCTGAGCTGCAACTGCGCTCGATGCCAGTAAGGCTCCCGCCATCAAAATCCATGTTGCCTGACGCATTTTTCACTCCTCTATTGTTTGAACGGCCTGCAAATGATTGATCAATTCAAGATACTCCATGGCTAGTTGGCCAGCAAGGCAGTGCCTAGCTACAGCCCTAGCGCATCGGCTGCCAGTTTGCGCAGTTCTTTGGTCATTTTTTCCCGCACCGCACGGTAAGCCGGTTTTTTGGCCACATTGACCATTTCATACGGATCCCGCTCCAGGTCATACAACTCATCCAGTTCGCCATTGCGCGCACGATTGACCCAGTGGATGTATTTGTAGCGGTCGGTGCGCACCGCCTTGTAAGTCATGTTGACCAGCCACGGATACGCATTCTCGGCCCAGTATTCGATAAACAACGACTTGCGCCAGCCCGCGCGTCTGTTTTTGAGCAGCGGCAGCAGCGAGCGGCCCTGCACATGTTTGCCCGCCTTGCCGCCGGCGATCTCGATCAGCGTCGGCGCCAGATCCTGCAGGATCACCAGGTCGCTGTTGCGCGATCCGGCCTTGATCATTTTCGGGTAACGGATGGTCAGTGGCGAACGGATGCCTTCCTCGTAGGCGAAACGGCGCTCCGGACCGATACCGTGTTCGCCGAAAAAATATCCGTTGTCGCCGAGGAACAGAATTACCGTGTTGTCGAGCTCACCAGTTTCCTCCAGTGTTTTGAGGATCATGCCCACGCCTTCGTCAACCGCAGCCATCATCGCCGCACGCAGGCGGATTTCCTCCTGCTTGCCGGAGTGGATGGCATCGTGCATGACTTTGGAGGCAGGCGTCTTGCGCAGCTCAACCGCCTCCGCCCATGCCGGCTTGTGCTTGAGAAATTCCGCAGGCTTCTGCATGTTCGGTTTTTTCGGAAACACGCAGCCCCGGTACAGATCTTCGTGCCGCTTCGCGGGACGATAGCCATCCATGCGGAACGAACCGTCAGCCCCCTGTTCGGCATCCGGATGCACGGCCTTGTGTGCAAACCACAACGACCAGGGTTTTTTACTCTTGCTCTTGCCTTTGCTTTTGATCCAGTCCACCGCCATGGTGTTCATGATGTCAGTGACATAGCCCTCGTGCTGCACGTATGTGCCATTTTCGTTCAGCTTCGGGTTATAGAGATTGCCGTGGCCGTCGTAAGCCACCCAGAAATCGTAACCAGGGCGCGGTTTGCCGTCGTTACCCATATGCCATTTACCAATGTGCGCTGTTTCGTACCCGAGCGTCTGCAATTCGAGGTGGTAATTCGGCAGGCGGTGGCTGGCCAGATCACGGGCAACGTTGTCGATGATGCCGTGGCGGCTTGCATACTGGCCGGTGAGTATTGATGCGCGATTGGGTGAGCAAATCGGCGTGGTATGGAAGGCGCGTTCAAACAACACGCCTTCATGCGCGATGCGGTCGATATGCGGCGTTTTCATGTAGGGATGACCACCGGCGCCGAATTCGTCGAAACGCAAATCATCAACCAAGATGACCAGCAGATTCGGTTTGCCTTTTTTTACCTGCTTTTTCATCGCTCCTCCAAACTGCACGAGTAACTTAAACCAGATTCAGTCAAACCAGATTCAGCATGAACGCCAGCCCGGCGACCAGCGACACGCCTGCCGCTGCTGCCAGCAGCGTTTTCTGCCACTCACGCCAGTCCAGGAATTCCAGTGCCAGCAGCCGCAGGCCGCCGGCCATGTGCGCAGCCAGCAGCAGCACCAGTCCTGTTTCAGCAAATTTCATCAGCGGCTGTTCAGTCCAGCGCAGAAAGCTGTCGAGGGCGGCGGCACCGTGCAGCGCCTGACCCAATGCCCAGAAGTGCAGCGGCAGGAACAGCGCCAGCAGCAATCCGGAACTACGGTGCACGATGAATGCCCAGTACGCGGGATGGTTGCGGGCGCGCATGTCGTTTTTCATGTGCCGCCTCCACCGAACACCGCGACCACTGCGCGCATGCCCCACAGCATCAGAGCCAGGCCCATGACTCCGGTCAGCACATCCAACCCGCGGCCACGCCATTCCAGGGTTTCACTGAGTATGGTACGCAGCCCGATCGGTGCATGCACCGAGACTGCAACAACGAACAGGGTGTAGAACGCGAACCAGCCAGCACTGCCCTGGGTGCGGCCGAGGATCTCCGCAGCGCTCAGGCCACTGCGCACGGCATAGATCATGGTCACCAGATGCACGACGACACATAACGCCAGCACCATCGCGCTGAAGCGTTGAGCGCCCCACAGCAGGACCTGATGGCGCGGACTCATGCTGCCCATGTCCTGCCAGAATTATTATATAAGTTGTTGATTATAAACATATTTATATCTCGCCATTCAGCGTCGCCGCGAGCACGGCACGCTTTAGCCCGGCGATGCCTGCGGTCTGCGACAGCCCCTTGGGGCAACGTTCAGTGCAACTCAGATGGGTATGGCAGGCATGGCAACCGGCATCACCAGCGACTGCGGCCAAACGTTCTGCGTGCTTGGTATCACGCACATCATTGATCAATGTCCAGGCGCGGTTGAGTGCCGCCGGCCCCAGGTAATCTTTGTTCCAGGTCACCACATCGCAGGCGCTGTAACAGACGCCGCAGCCTATGCACTCGATGCCGGCATCGACGCGTTTGCGCTCCTTCGATTGCGGTTCGACGCGGGCGAATGCGTCCTTGCGTGTTTTGCTGCCGGTGAAGCTGCCACGGGCGCGCGCCCACTTGTCAAAGAACTCCTGCATGTCGGTGACCAGGTCCTTGATGACCGGCAGGTTGCGCAGCGGAGCGATTTCCAGCGTGTTGTCAGCGGCCACTTTCGACACATGGGTGCGGCAGGTCCAGCGCGATACTCCGTTTACCGTCATGGCGCACGAACCGCAGACACCGACGCGACAGGCAAAGCGATACGCGAGCGTGGGATCACACTTGCGCTGTACGTACGTCACCACGTCGAGCACGGTCTGGCTTTCCTGACGCGGCACTGCGAATTCCTGGAACTCGCCCTCTTCACCACCGCGCCAGATTCTGACCTGCAGGTTTTCCATACGCTGATTCCTAATGTGCAGCAGCAGTCGCACCGGCGGCTACCGTCGGTGCAGCCAGTCGCTCAATCATCACATTGATGCAGGCAGGTTTGCCGCTGGCGATTGCGCGCTGCAGCGCCGGTCGCAGTTCCGCGGCACAGGTGACCAGTTCGCCGTGGCCACCCAGTGCCGCCACTGCCAGATCATAGCGCGTGGCCAGCAGTTCACAGCCATGGGCACGCGCCTTGCCGTAGGTGCGCAACTGGATCTGGTGCTCGGCGTTCCAGCAGGCGTCGTTGCCGACCACGACGATCACGGGTAATCCAGCGCGTACCGCTGTATCGAATTCCATCAAGTGAAAACCGAATGCGCCGTCACCCATCATGGCAATCACCGGCGCTGTAGGGCGCGCCATGCGTGCCGCCAGTGCAAACGGCACCGCACTGCCGATCGACCCGCCGGGGCCGTTGATGATGCGCGCCGGTGCGCTGACACAGGCCTGCGCCCATTGCCCGATTTCACCGCCATCTGCGACAAACACAGCATCGGGCGATGCATTTAAAACTTCCTGCACCGCACGACCCATTTCGACCGGGTGTACCGGGCCCTTGTCGCCGCTGGCAATGTCGCGCCAGGCCGCGGGCCGGAATGCCACCGCAGCAGCAACCTCCCTGAACCACGCGTCGCCCGCCTTGTGTTGTGCAGTCTTGATCAATGCGCGCACCGTCGACAGGGTATCCGCCTGCGCCGACAACACTACGCGCGCAGAACCCAGATTGCCCAGCGCGCGTTGTAACGCGTCGCTCTCGGGATCAATGACCACAAAACGGCAATTCGCGGCAAAAGCCGGTGCTTTGCCGAAACGCAGCGTGAAATCCGGTTGTTTACCAATCAGCACCACCAGGTCTGCCTGCGCCAGCACCCCGGCCACGGCGCCGAGGCCGGGATCATTAATGCCGCGCGGACTTTCCATGCACAGGCTCGGCACGCCGGTGGTCGCGGCCAGTTGCTGCGTCAGTGCCGCAACAGGAGCATGCGCCATCACCGGCCCCAGCAGTATCAGGGGCCGCGTTGCCGACTGCAGCAATGTCGCCAATGCAACCAGTTGTTTGTTATCGGGAGCGGTAACGATCGGTGCAAAATCAGCCGGTTTTGCAATGGCACGCTCGCCATCGGCGACCTTGGCTTCCAGCGCATCAAAGGGCAGGCTGAGGTGCACCGGCCCCGGTCGTCCGGAGCTGGCAATGCGGCAGGCTTTGGCGATATCCGCACCCAGCGTTTCCGCGCTCGCAGCCGTCCATGAAGACTTCACCACCGGTGCCGCCACATCGGCCTGGCGCATTTCCTGGAAGGAACCATGCCCCAGTTCATTCAACGGCGCATGTCCTGACAGCAACACCATAGGTGACTCGGAAGCCAGCGCGGTGTACAGCGCTCCGACACCGTTGGCATGTCCGGGACCGCCTGTCAGCATCGCAATGCCGACTTCACCGGTCAGTCGCGCCCACGCATCAGCCATGTGCACGGCCGCACCTTCATATCGCACATGCGTGATGGCCAATTTGGCTTCGATTGCCGCGTCAAAGATCGGCATGATGTGATTGCCGGACAGCGAAAAAATCCTGCGTAACCCGGCTTGCGCCAGCGAACGCGCTAGGATATCGGCACCGCGGAGTTCGGTCATGGAGGGAGCTTCATATTCAATACATTAGCAACCATTTGCTGGCGGCCGCCGCAGCAAGGCGCGCGGCGGTCGCACAGCAGCTACTCTAACTACTGAGTTACGCGCTTTCGTACAGGCGCGTCAGCACGAACTCACGGTGGCCCAGGGCTTCTGCCGCCGTCAGCCGCCCGTTACAGGTGCGCAGCATGACTTCGATCAGCTCGTCTCCGGTCTGCTCCAGGTTTTTCTCCCGCTGCAACAGGCCCGAGCAGTCGTAATCGACATGTTCGCTCATAGTGCGCACAGTGCGCGGATTGGCCGTGAGCTTGAGCACCGGGATGATCGGGTTGCCGATGACATTGCCCTGCCCCGTCGGAAACAGATGCACCACGTATCCCGACGCTGCACACAGGGTCACCATCTCCGCCGCGGCCGAGGACGAGTCCATGAACCATAGGCCCGGCTTGGTCGGTTCCTCCGCCTTGTCGAGCACACCGATGACCTTGCACTTCTTGCCGATTTTGGCGATGTTGCCCAGCGCCTTTTCTTCAATCGTGGTCAGGCCGCCGGCGATGTTGCCCTTGGTCGGCTGTGAATCGGACAGGTCGCTGGTCTTGTGGCGCTCGACGATTGCCTGGTAGCGATCGAACATTTTCATGAACTGCGCGCGCACTTCCGGTGTGGCGCATCGATCGGCCACGATGTTTTCACCGCCGGTGATCTCGGTGGTTTCACCGAAGCACATGGTGACGCCCAGCGGCTCCAGCTTGTCGAACGCGCTGCCGACAGTGGGATTGGATCCGCAGCCGGAGGTCGTGTCGGATTCGCCGCATTTGGTCGAAACCCACAGGTCGCTGATTGGGCACGCTTCACGCTGCAGTTCGGAGGCCCATTGCACATATTCCTTGGCCACCTTGGAAGCGCGCATGATAGTGCCGTGATCGCCATTCATTTCGATGCCGAAGCCGGTGACCGGTTTGCCGGTCTTGGCAATGCCGTCGACGACTTTCTTGGCCCAGCCTTCTTCGATGCAGATCACCACGACTGCCGCGACGTTGGGGTTGGCACCCGCGCCGATCAACGTACGGAAATGCAGATCCAGGTCGGCGCCGAACTGCAGCCTGCCGTAGGGATGGGGAATCGCGATCGCGCCCTTGACGTTGTTGGCGACGGCTTCAGCGGCGGCATTCGACAGATCGTCCACCGGCAGGATCAAAACATGGTTGCGGACGCCAACGCGGCCGTTTTCGCGACGGTAGCCCGAAAAAGTGGTTTTGCTGTTAATCATTTTCATTCTCCAATAATATTCAGATCAGCTCGCGCCACCGGATTACCAGCGCTTTGTTTTGATGTTGTGTACATGGGCGTGCTCGCCGAGCTTGATATCAGCCACTGCCTTGCCGATGTCAAAGCCGTATTTGATGATGGTGTCGCCCTTCTTGATTTCGCGCAGTGCCGCCTTGTGGCCAATTGGAATGTCGTTAATGGCCTTCACCTTGATCGTGGAGTCGTCTTCCATGACCCAGCCGACCATCTCCTGCCCGGCCTTGATGCCTTCGATGACGGCCACGCCGACCGTGTCCTTTTTATCGTGTACCAGAATGTGAATCATGGAGCCTCCTGAATTAACGCAGTGGTAGTAAAAACGGGTGCGATTGCTGATGATGCAGAGCCGATGATGCTAACCTCGGCCATTCCGCCAAGTCAACTAGATGACCTATATGAGTTGCCGGGTGGCGTGCTAGACTGCCGCGAGCGATTAAGGCCCCATTTTATGACCGATACGCCCGCTGGAAACACTCTAATGGTAAACCCGCTCTACCGCGAGGTGCAGTGGCGCATCACGCGGGCCCTGGCGGCTGGCGACTGGAAACCGGGCGAAGCGATACCCAGCGAGTCCAGGCTCGCCCGACAATTTAATGTCTCAATCGGCACCATACGCCGCGCCGTTGACGAACTGGTCGCCGGACGCATACTCGTCCGCCAGCAGGGTCGCGGGACTTTTGTTGCAACGCACACTGAAGATCGCACGCTGTTCTATTTTTTCCATATCGTCGGCAAGGACGAGGGCAGCGAGTTCCCGGTGTCGGAACTGCTGTCGTTCCGCAGGGAGCGGGCAGACGCGAATGATGAAACGCAGCTGGGTATCTCCCGCGGCAGCCGCGTGGCGCGGGTGCGCAACTTGTTAAAGCTTGCTGGCAAGCCGGTAGTGCTGGACGACATCACTGTTTCGACCGAACGTTTCGCGCGCATAGACGAAGCTACATTCCGCAATCGCGACGGTACAATCTACGGACTTTATCAGGCGCGTTACGGCGTCAACGTGGTGCGCATCAGCGAGCGCCTGTCAGCAACGCATCCACCCGCCGGAATTGCGACGTTGCTCGGCATGCGCACCGATCAGCCGGCCCTGCACATCCGCCGCGTTGCTTACACCTACAATGATTCGCCAGTGGAATACCGGCAAAGCTGGATCAATACCGCAGACCACGAATATCTCAGTGATCTGTGGAAAACAGCGGCCAACTAGAGTCGTTCGGCCGTTATCAGAACCCGAGTTCACGCCGCGCGACTGCGATTTGCGCGGGATCGCGCGCATGCTTCAGCAGCCATTCGAACTGCGCGCGGGCGTCCTCGCGCAATCCGGCACGCGCCAGGCTGAGCCCCGCCTGCAGTCGCGCCTCTGCAGCTGCAGCATCAGGGCCGGAAGCACGCAGGGCCGCGCGCAGGTAGTAATCCGCAGCCAGCAGCGGCTGGTTGCGCGCTTCGTGCAGGCGCGCGATACCCGCCAGCACCAGGCGCGCCTGCGTAGCATCCGTGTGCGGCAGCGTACGCTCGAACAGCGCCTGTGCACCATCCGTCAGGCCGTGATCAGCAAACTGTTGGGCGAGCATGATCCATTCCGGCAGTTGCGCCGCGGGTATTGGGCGCGGTGACACAACCAGCTGACGCCCTATTTGCGTGGCTGCGCCGGCGGCGCCGGCGCGCAACGCCAGTGCAGCCAGTCGCAGGTCCCATCCGGTTGCAGGCACCCCCTCCGGGGCGGACAAACCCTGCCAGTACAGCCATGCACGCTCATGGTCTGAAACGGCTTCGGCAAGCGTCCCCAGTGCGTACCGGGTCGGGGCGGTCAGCGCCGCAGGATCTCCCGGCCAGATGTCATAAATCCGCAACGCCGTGCGATTCAGTCTGGCAGCAGCAAAATTCTCGGCAAGCAGCGCCTGCGCACGCTGGCGTTCTGGCGCTGCGCGAGCATGGCGTGCCAGAAAAGCAAAATACGCACGGGCAATCACCGGCTCCGCATTGCCCCGCCGCATCGCGAATTCCAGCCAGTTCACGTCATCACCGGCAAGCAGTTGATGAGTATTGGCGGCCTGACGCGCGTAATCGACATATGCCTCCCATAACACGCGCGGATCGGGGGCTGATCCGCCCTTCGCGTTGAGGAGCTGCTCCAGTGCCTCGATACGCTGCGCACCGGACTGCAGGCGCACGGCGGCTTCCATCAAGACTCGCCACCACTGCAATTCTTCGCTGCGGGAGAGCCCGGCGCGCGCCTGAATCAAGGCATCCTGCGGTGTAACCAACCCGGTATGCAATCGCAGGCGCAGCTTCACCGCGCCACGTTCCTCCAGCAGACCCAGCCAGGTCACGGCCTCCTTGACTTGCCCGATATCCAGCAGATCATTCACAAAACCAGTCGCCGTTGCCACATCCAACGGCTGGTAGTCCTGCTGAAATCGCAGCATGCTGCGGTAAGCGTCATCGGCACGCGACTCGCGCACATAACTACGTATGACCAGCAGTCGCAGTTCGCGAATCAGTGTCGCGCTGATGCCCGGTACCCACAATGCGCGGCCGCTAAGTTCACGTACGGCTGCACCCCGCCCAAGCGCCAGCGCGGCCTCTGCCGCTATCGCATGCAATTCCGCGCCGGCCAATTCCGGCAATCCGGCAGGCCACCCAGTGGCCCGCATCAGCAGTTCATCATTGCGTCCGGCGTTCGCCAGCAACTGCAGCCGCAGACGCTCCCAGTCAGCCCACCGCGGCGCGGCGGCATCGGCAGGTTGCAGCGATTCAATCCGGCGCAGGGCGAGCTGCGGCGCACCCGCTTGCGCGAGATTTCGCGTTGATTCCAGGCCATCGGCAACCTCTGCCGCATACCCCTGGCGCATCGGCAGCAGACACGCCAGCACCAGTCCGGCGGCAAACCAGTATCGCGATTCATGCATGCGGATATTGTAGCGGGCTCAGGCAAAGAAAAAGGCGGCCACGGCCGCCTTTTTCGAAGCAGTCGAAAATTACTTCTCGACTGACGCCACAGCCTCATCATCCGCCTCAACCGGAGCCACGACATCGGCACCGACTGCAGCGTTGTAGGACAGTTTTTCCTTGATCCGCGCCCTCTTGCCCGACAGGCCTCGCAGATAGTAAAGCTTGGCGCGGCCGACATCGCCGCGGCGCTTCACTTCGATGCTGGCAATGACCGGCGAGTGCGTCTGGAAAGTCCGTTCGACACCTTCACCGGACGAAATTTTGCGCACGATGAATGAGGAATTGAGGCCACGATTACGTTTGGCAATAACGACGCCTTCGTAGGCCTGCACACGTTTGCGCTCGCCCTCGACGACGTTGACATTGACAATGACCGTGTCACCGGGAACGAACTCCGGCATTTTGCGATCCAGACGTTTAATTTCTTCCTGCTCGAGCTGCTGAATGACGTTCATTTTCAAACTCCCTCAAACTTGATTGCGTCCGCCGTTATGGCGTCCGCGGTTAAATTCTTCCGCTGCCCTGTTCCCGCTGATACTCATCCAGCAGCGCCCGCTCTTCTGCCGTCAATGCCCGACGCCCCAGCAATTCAGGTCTCCGCTGCCAAGTGCGCCCCAGCGCCTGCTTCAGCCGCCAACGCGCGATTGCCGCATGGTTGCCGGACAACAGCACCGCCGGCACCACCGCACCTTCATACTCTTCCGGCCGCGTGTAGTGCGGGCAATCCAGCAATCCTTCGACAAACGAATCTTGATTCGCCGATTCCGCATCACCGAGCGCGCCCGGCAACTGCCGCACCACGCTGTCCATCAAAACCATCGCGGCCAGTTCACCGCCACTCAATACATAATCGCCGATTGAAATTTCCTCGACGACCTCGCTGTCAATCAACCGCTCATCAACCCCTTCGTAACGCCCGGCCAGCAGCACCAGCCCCGGTGCCCGCGAAAGTTCGATCACTTTTACATGATCAAGCATCCGGCCCTGCGGCGTCAGGTGCACAACCCGCGGTCGCTCGACACCTGCACTACGCTGCCGCTGACAGGCCGCCCGTAATGCCTTACCCAGCGGTTCTGCCATCATCACCATCCCCGGACCACCGCCATAGGGCCGATCGTCCACGGTGCGGTGAGCGTTTGTCGCGAAATCACGTGGATTCCACGCCACAAACTGGTACAGCCCGCGCTCCCGTGCGCGCCCGGTGACACCCAACTCAGTCACCGCATCAAACATTTCCGGAAACAAGGTGACGACATCAAATTGCAGCATCAGTAGTCCACGTCCCAATCGACGGTGATCGTACCGCCTGCAGCATCGACCTGCCGGATTACCGGCGCAATGTACGGCAGCAACCGCTCACGCCCGCCTTCCACATTATCTTCGACCACCAGCACATCGTTCGCGCCGGTTTCAAATATGCTGGAGACCGTTCCCAGCATCACTCCTGCCACATTGACCACTTTCAGACCGATCAAATCGGCCCAATACATTTCATCATCCGCGGGTTTCGGCAAATCATCGCGCGATATCGCGATCCGCATCCCCTGCAATCCCGCGGCCTGCTCACGCTCAGTCACACCTTCCAGCTTCGCAATAACCACGGCGCCATGAACCTTTGCGGTTTCCACGATGCTGTCCTGCCACGCGCCCTCACGTCCGACCAGCCATTTCGGGAAGTCCAGCAGGTCCTGCGGTCGCTGCGTAAAAGTCTGGATTTTGATCCAGCCCTTGATTCCATAGGGCGCGACCACGCGCCCCATTGTTACCAGCCGATCAAGCGGCTTTTTGCTCACCAGCCTGCTTGACGAGCCGGGTCACGGTGTCCGAAAGTAGCGCTCCCTTGCTCTGCCAGAAGGAGAGGCGTTCGCGATTAATGCGCAGACGTTCACGACCTTCCGGAGCCTTGGGGTCGTAAAATCCAAGACGTTCGATAAAGCGTCCATCGCGAGGAAACTGCGAATCGGCAACAACGAAATTGAAAAACGGGCGCTTTTTTGCGCCCCCACGTGCTAAGCGAATGACAACCATGAGGTATTCCCGGCGACTGAAAAAGTCGAAAGGGTCGGATTTTACGCTATTTTTCTCTTGCAGGGCAACTAAGTACCACCACAGTATGTGGCTGCGTCATCAGCATCTAGGCATCCCGCCACAATCATCAACCTATTGTTTTTAAACAATTATATGAGTTCAGCCAAACAATCTCCTACCGCCCGCATCAACACCGCGCTGCGCATCCGTTACGGCGCCGAATTCCCCATGGTTGAAGATCAATCCGGGATGGATGCACTGGCAACCATCGCCGAGCACCGCTCAGTCCGGCGATTTAAGCCAGACCCAGTCACCCCCGAACTGCTGCGTCTGCTGTTTGCCTGTGCGCTGTCCGCTCCGACCAAGAGCGACCTGCAGCAGGCCGACATAATCCATGTCGCGGACATCGGAAAACGCCAGCGTATTGCGGCAGCGATACCCGACATGGCCTGGATACTTGATGCGCCGGTTTTTCTGGTGTTCTGCGGTAACAATCGACGCATCCGCAAAATCGGCGAGTGGCGCGGCAAACCCTTCGCCAACGAGCACCTCGACCACTTCATGAATGCGGCGGTCGATGCCGGCATTGCAATGATGAATTTCATCCGCGCCGCCGAGGCGGCGGGGCTCGGCACCTGTCCAATCAGCGCCATACGCAATGCGGCGGATACCACCAGCCATGAACTTGAATTACCGGAAGGCGTATTCCCGGTTGCCGGACTGTGCGTGGGTTATCCGGAGTCCCCGGGCCACATCAGTCCCCGTCTGCCACTGGAGGTCACCGTACATCACGATAGTTACGACGAGGCCGGATTGCGCGAACAAGTCGAGTCTTATGACCGCCGGCGGCACGCCAACCATCCTTACGGCAAACAGCGCCGCACCGCCCTGTTCGGCACGGCGGAGTTCTATGGCTGGTCGGAAGACAAGGCCCGTCAGTATGCAGAGCCGGAGCGGGCGGACTTCGGCGCCTATATCCGGCGCCAGGGATTCAGTTTGAAATAAAAGGAAGCATGTCCGGTGTTGCTCAATGCATGCCCGGGAACATGCCCTTCATCGACCGCATCATTTTCGCCATGCCGCCCTTGGCGACCATTTTCATCATTTTCTGGGTTTGCTCGAACTGCTTGAGCAGGCGGTTGACTTCCTGCACGCTGACGCCGGCGCCCGCGGCGATTCGGCGCTTGCGCGAGGCCTTGAGCAGTTCCGGTTTTGCACGCTCAAGGGGCGTCATCGAGTTGATTATCCCTTCGAGCCGGCGAATCGCCTTGTCTTCCATCTGCGGCGCACCTTGTGCTGCCTGCGCCAGTTGCGAGGGCAGCTTGTCCATCAGTGCATTCATGCCGCCCATCTTGCGCATCTGCGCCACTTGTTGCTTGAAATCCTCCAGATCAAAACCCTTGCCGCTCTTGACCTTGCGCGCGAGTTTCTCTGCATCTTCGAGGTTGACGGATTTCTGCACATCCTCGATCAGCGACAATACGTCGCCCATGCCGAGTATGCGCGCCGCCATGCGATCGGGGTGGAAGGCCTCCAGTCCGGTCAGCTTTTCACCGGTGCCTGCAAATTTGATCGGCTTGCCGGTGACATGTCGCACCGACAGCGCGGCACCGCCGCGGGCGTCACCATCAAGTTTGGTCAGTATGACCCCAGTCAACGGTAGCGCTGTACCGAAAGCCTTTGCCACATTGACGGCATCCTGCCCCTGCATCGCATCAACAATGAACAGCGTCTCGATCGGATGTACTGCATCATGCAGCGCACTAATTTCCTGCATCATTGCCTCGTCTATGGCAAGACGGCCGGCGGTATCTACGATCAGCACATCATGGTAATGAGTACGCGCAAACTCCAGCGCACGCTTTGCGATATCGATTGGTTTTTCATCCTCTTTGGCAGGATAAAAATCCGCCTCAACCTGTCCCGCGAGCACCCTCAACTGTTCAATGGCCGCGGGTCGATACACGTCGCAGCTCACCAACAGCACCTTCTTACGTTGTTCGGTGCGCAGCCAGCGTGCGAGCTTGCCGGCCGTAGTGGTCTTGCCGGCTCCCTGCAGGCCCGCCAGCAGGATCACCGCCGGCGGCTGCGTGGCAAGATTGAGCGCCGCACTTTGCTCGCCCATCAACACCACCAGCTCACGATGCACCACGCCGACCAGCGCTTGTCCGGGCGTCAGGCTGCCAATGACCTGCTGGCCCACTGCCTCCTCGCGCACGCGATCAATCAGCGCCTTCACCGCCGGCAGGGCGACGTCTGCCTCAAGCAGTGCCATGCGCACTTCGCGCAACGCGTCCTGAATGTTGGTTTCGGTCAGCCGCGCTTCGCCGCGCAGCGTTTTGACGACACGCGAAAGCCGTCCGGTGAGGTTGTCAAACATGGAATGTGTGTTCGGGTAAACTTGAATGTATGCAGGACATTTTACCGTATCTGATCAGCGCACTTCTGTATGCCGCCATGGCAGTGTATTTCTGGCGACTGCACTGGTCCGCCATTGAGGTGGCGCCGGCAGCGACGCAGGGCCGGGTCACCTCGGAACGCATAATCATGCTGGTCGCGCTCGGCGTACACGCTGCGGCGTTGTTCGGTGCGATGTTTTCAGGCAATGTCCTGCGCATCGGCGTGGGCGACGCCATTTCCGCCATCCTCTGGTTGACCGTACTGATTTACTGGCTGGGCAGCCTGTTCTACCGATTGGAAGGACTGCAGGCGCTGATTATGCCGGCAGCGGCAGTCGCCGCCTTGCTGCCGGCGTTGTTGCCTTCCGCCCAGCCGTTGCCGAACACCGAACTACTCGCTTTCAAACTGCATCTGCTGATCGCGATGCTCGCCTACAGCCTGTTTACGATTGCCTCGCTGCATGTATTGCTGATGGCCATGCTCGACCGGCGCCTGCACCAGGGCTCGCTACCCGCCGGCCTGCAGAAATTGCCCGCGCTGCTGACGATGGAAACACTGCTGTTCCGGATCATCTGGGCCGGCTTCATCATGCTGTCCCTGACGCTGGTCAGCGGCGTGGTCTTCTCCGAGGAATTGTTCGGCAAGGCAGCACGACTGAATCACAAGACGATTTTCGGTATCGTGTCGTGGATCGTATTCGCCGCCCTCTTGTTCGGGCGGCATTTTCATGGCTGGCGCGGGCGCATTGCCTTGCGCTGGACCCTTACCGGCTTTCTGATGCTCGTGCTGGCCTATCTCGGCAGCAAGTTTGTCCTGGAAGTCTTGCTCGGCCGCGGCTGATCGTCCTGCCGCGCGGCGGCACTCTTGCCGCGGCTATCGTTTTTGAGGTGCTTATATGGAAGTACTGCTACTCGCCTGCCTGATCCTGCTTAACGGCGCGTTCGCGATGTCCGAGGTCGCGCTGCTGACTGCGCGCCAGTCCAGGCTGGCGACACTTGCCAAGCGCGGCGACAAGCTTGCTGCTGCGGCCATCAAGCTGAGCGCGGAACCCACGCGGTTCCTGTCGACAGTACAGATCGGCATTACCTCGATCGGTTTGCTTAACGGCATAGTCGGCGAAGCCATCCTGGCCGCTCCGTTTGCGGTGTGGTTGCAAACGCAGGGACTGGAGCCCAAGCTCAGCAACATAGTCGCCACGGCTATCGTGGTGGTAGTGGTTACCTATGCCTCCATCGTGGTCGGCGAAATCGTGCCCAAGCGCCTCGGACAGCACAGCGCCGAAAACATTTCGCGCATCGTGTCGTGGCCAATGCGCGTTCTGGCTTTTATTACCGCACCCTTTGTCCACCTGCTGACCGTCTCCACGGATGCGCTGCTCGGACTCGCACTGCGCTTGCTGAAAATGCAGCCACAGGAATCGGGTCCGCAGCCGCTGTCGATAGACGAGATTCGCACCATTGTGCTCGAATCCTCCAACGTACTGCCGAAAAAACACGCTTCGGTGCTACTCAACCTGCTGGAGATCGGCGCAATTACTGTGGACGACGTCATGGTGCCGCGTAATCAGCTCGAAGGCATTAATCTGGATTTGCCGATTGAGGAATTGGCGCAGCAAATATCAACAGCACACCATCGCCGCATCGTCGTCTACCAGGATCAGCTGGAAAATGTAATCGGCATGCTTCGTGTACGGCACGCGCTGACGCTAATCCAGCGCGACGAACTGACACGGGAAAGTCTGCAGGGAATGATCCGGGAGCCTTATTTTGTACCCGCCGCAACACCTCTGCTGTCGCAGATCCAGAATTTTCAGGAGCATGAGGATCGCGTCAGCCTGGTTGTCGACGAGTACGGCGAAATCATGGGACTGGTAACGCTGGAGGACATCCTTGAGGAAATTATCGGCGAGTTCACCACCCAGTCGCCATTGATGGCTCGCGGACTGCACCGGCAGCCTGACGGCAGCTATGTCATCGAAGGCAGCACTTTACTGCGGGAACTCAACCGCAAGCTCGGATTCAACTTCCCGCTTGAGGGCCCGAAGACCCTTAACGGGCTGATTCTGGAACACCTGCAGGATATTCCGGAACCCAATACCAGTGTCCGTATTGCTGGTCACGCCCTGGAAATCGTCCAAACCCAGGATAGGGTCATTAAGAGTGTGCGGGTTTTTGCTCCTACCAAGCCATAACCTGCCCCCTGCGGTGTGCTGTACAGCCTTTACAAAGGGACTCAGGAAGTGCATTATTCCGCGAATAACTGCTCGTAACCTATTGGTTCATTGAGAGATTTTGGAGGCTCGCATGGCAACCGCTGCCGCAGCAAAGAAGACAGAATCCACATTCCACTGGGTCGGGCAGGATCGTGCCGGAAAAACCATACGCGGTGAAATGCAGGCCGGCGGGGAAGCTCAGGTCAATGCCACCCTGCGCCGGCAAGGTATCAAGATCGTCGAAGTTAAAAAGCAGCGTGTCGGCAGGGGCGGCTCGGTCACCGAGAAAGACATTACGCTGTTCACCCGCCAGCTCGCGACCATGATGAAAGCAGGTGTGCCGCTATTACAGTCATTTGACATCGTAGGCAAAGGTCACAGCAACCCGGCCGTGGCCCGTCTGCTAATGACCATCAAGACCGATGTTGAAACCGGCACGAACCTTAAACAGGCGTTCGAGAAACACCCGCTGCATTTTGATGCCCTGTTTTGTAACCTGGTTGGCGCCGGTGAAGCTGCCGGTATCCTTGAAAGCCTGCTCGATCGGCTGGCCACGTACAAAGAAAAAATGCTCGCGATCAAGTCCAAGATCAAGTCGGCTCTTTTTTACCCGATCGCCATTATCGTGGTTGCCGTGGTAATTACCGCGATCATCATGAT
>JBBKXO010000187.1:0-5787 GCA_037969525.1 Burkholderiales bacterium
CCCGATGCCGGCCATTTTCCTGTTGACCACCGCGACGGCACGCTGAACAATGCGCTGCCAAGTCAATTTCGATATAATCCATAACTAGTTGTTTTTATTGATATATTTAAAATGCCGCAAACCTCAGCACAAGTCATCAGCACCCTCACCACTCTGCTGGGCCCGCAAGGCGTACTCACTGCGACTGCAGATCTGGAACCCTATGTAGTGGACTGGCGCGGCGTTTATCGCGGCACCGCCGCCGCCGTTGTGCGTCCCGCCAATACCGCGCAGGTCGCCGCTGTCGTCAAGTTGTGCGCCGAAACCGGAACACCGCTGGTGCCTCAGGGCGGCAACACCGGCATGTGCGGCGCTTCGGTGCCGAATGCCGGCAGCAAGGAAGTCGTGCTGTCGCTGGCACGCATGAACAAAATCATCAATGTCGATCCGTTAAACAACACGCTGACCGCAGAAGCCGGCTGTGTGCTGGCCAACATCCAGCAGGCGGCGGCAGATGCCGACCGGCTGTTTCCGCTGAGCCTGGGCGCTGAAGGCAGTTGCCAGATCGGTGGCAACCTCTCGACCAATGCCGGCGGCGTCAACGTACTGCGCTACGGCAACACCCGCGATCTGGTGCTGGGACTGGAGGTAGTACTGCCCGATGGCCGCATCTGGAACGGCCTGCGCGGGCTGCGCAAGGACAACACGGGCTACGATCTGAAGCACCTCTTCATCGGCGCCGAGGGTACGCTCGGCATCATCACTGCCGCGACACTGAAACTCTATCCGCGCCCTGCGGCCAACGCCACGGCATGGATGGCGGTGCCCAGCCCGGAAGCGGCGCTGCAATTGCTGTCACTGATGCGGCGTCATTGCAATGACCGCATTACCGCATTTGAACTTATTTCCCGACACAGCCTGGAACTGGTGTGGCGGCATGTGCCGGGTACGCGCGACCCGCTGGCGCAACCCTATGAGTGGTATGTACTGACGGAACTCGCAGATGCCGGCAATGAACCGGCATTGCGTGCGGATCTGGAACAGGCGCTGGAAGCCGCGCTGCAGGAGGAACTGGTGGTGGACGCCGTGATCGCCGAAAGCCGCACCCAGGCGCAGGCCTTGTGGCATATGCGCGAATCGATACCCGAGGGCGCGCGTCAGGAGCCGGTGATGGTTTACCGCCATGACATTGCGGTGGCGGTTGGGCGCATTCCCGAATTCATCCGCGAAGCGCAGGCTGCCCTGGAAGCGCGCTTTCCGGGCGTGCGTCTGATCTGCTTTGGGCACCTCGGCGACGGCAACCTGCATTACAACGCCTACCTGCCCGAGCGGTTGCGCACCGATGCAGTCGCGCGCGATGCGCACGACGTCACTGAAACCGTGTACGACATCGTCCAGCAATACGGCGGCAGCTTCAGCGCTGAACACGGCATCGGCCTGTCCAAGGTGGCGGAACTGGCGCGCTACAAGAGTCCGGTGGAACTGGACCTGATGCGCACCATCAAGCGCGCCCTCGATCCGCAGGGTCTGATGAATCCAGGCAAGGTGCTGTAGGTGCCGGGGCTGCCTGCGCAATCACGCCGCAGCGACGAAGAGACCGATAATGCACAAGACCCCGCCGCTCCACACCAGCGAGCGCAGCGTAGGTTTGTCATAGATATAGGCCAGGGCATAGATGATCCGCAAGCCGACGAACGCCACGGCCAGGACATTCACCGTCACCTGTGGCGCCTGCGCCAGATGTGCGATGATCACCGCCGCAGCAAACAGCGGAAAGGCTTCAAAAGCGTTGAGCTGCGCCCAGTAGGCACGCTGGTGGTGGAGCCGCAACTTGTCAACGCCGGCGCGCGGCGCTGCATTGTCGTAATCCCGGCGCATTTTTGACGCCACAGCGGGCCAGTACGGCAGCAGCCCGGCGATCAGGATCATCCAGTAGGCGATGGTCATGGCACACTCCATTAGGTGGATCCGGCAGCGGGAACTATTCGTGCAACCGGCGGACTCAGTCAGGGAGGCATTATGAGCGATAAAGTGGGCGAAAAAATCATCAAATCTGAAGCGGAATGGAAAGCCGAACTGACACCACAGCAGTTTGATGTGGCGCGGCGCAAAGGCACTGAGCGCGCCTTTTCCGGAAAATACTGTAATAACCACGATACAGGCGTTTACCGCTGCATCTGCTGCGACGCCGAGTTGTTCCGCTCGGGCGAAAAATTCGAATCCGGTACCGGCTGGCCGAGCTTCTGGCAGCCCGCCGTCGCGGAAAACATTGCCACCGAGACAGACCTTGGTTTTTTCATGCAGCGTACCGAAGTACTGTGCAGCCGCTGTGACGCCCATCTCGGCCATGTCTTCGAAGACGGGCCGCAGCCGACCGGCCTGCGTTACTGCATCAACTCCGCATCGCTGAAGTTCGAGAAAGAATGAACCGCGCAAACCGCCGCGCCTTTGACCAGGCTGCCGGCGCCCTGATGACTGCCTTTGAACAGTCCGGACCGTTCCCGGGGCAGGAAGTCACGCCGCCGCTGCTCACAGACGCCGTCAGACAATGTCTGGATATCTGCCATAAGGTGGATGCGACCGAAGACCCCATGCCGCTCGAGGATGTGGATGAGATCGGCACCCATGCGCTGGAGTGCCTCTCCGACCTCGGCCTGTGGGCTTACCAGCTGAAACTGGACAATGAGCGCAAAGTGATTGAAGACCTGGCTTTGGAAATGGCCGTGTGGATCGCGCAGCACGGCGGCCAGATCGGCGTGCTGGAACCGGTGGTCAACGCCCTCGCCCGCCAGGCTAATGCCACGCAGGATCAGGCGGTGCTGTTGTCGCTTTATGATCAAGCCCGCAGCATCATCGGCTGCGCCAAGCCTGGGGTAGCTGACCCGGCTGATCCCTCCGCCATGCAACCCTGGCTGACGCTGCATTTCAACGCCGCCATCATCGCCACCCGCACCCAGCGGCCCGAGTTGATGAATGCCGCCTATGACCTACTGGAAAATCATCTGCCCCAGCATTGCCCGGCCTTTTATGAAGAAGGTCTGCGTGAGTCACAAAAGCCCGTATACGGCACGCATGTGCGCGAGATGATGCAGGAGCGGCTCGCCAAATGGACGACCCGTCACTAAGCATGGATAATGACTGCCCATGAAATTCCTCTTCGACATTTTCCCGGTCATCCTGTTTTTCGTCGCGTTCAAGTTCTTCGGCATCTACGAGGCCACTGCCGTTGCCATTGCGGCGACCATCTTGCAGATCAGCTGGGTATGGATCAAGCACCGGAAAGTGGACAACATGCAGTGGATCAGTCTCGGACTGATCGTAGTGTTCGGCGGTGCCACCCTGTTGCTGCGCGACGAGACCTTCATCAAGTGGAAGCCCACCGTGCTCTACTGGCTGTTCGCCGGTGTGCTGCTGGTTTCCGAACTGGCATTCCGCAGGAACCTGATCCGCAGCATGATGGAAAAACAGGTTCACGCCCCCGATCCCGTGTGGAAAAAGCTGTTGATCGGCTGGATCTGCTTCTTTGCCGTAATGGGCGTACTGAATCTCTATGTTGCCTACGGATATTCAACCGACACCTGGGTCAATTTCAAACTGTTTGGCGGCATCGGCCTGATGATCCTGTTTGTGATCGGCCAAGCGTTTATGCTGGCGCCCCACATGAAAGAAAAAGAATCCGAATGAAGCGCCGCTTTTGGGAGTACGGGGCGTGAGCATCACTGCGACCATGCGCGACCGGCTGGCTAATCTCCATCCCGAGTCCATCGAGATTTTGGATGAATCAGGATTGCACATCGGCCATGCCGGCGCCAAGGATGGCGGCGGACATTACCAGTTGATCATCGTTTCCAAAGAATTTGCCAATCAGCCGCCACAGGCCCGTCACCGCATGGTGTACGCCGCACTCGGCACGCTGATGCACAAGGAAATCCATGCCCTCGCCATCAAGGCGTATGCACCGGATGAAATCTGATTACCCCACAGGAGTTGTCATGCACAAAATCACCAACCTTCCGCTGGTCCTTGCCTTGGCTATCACGCTCGCCGCACCTGCCGCACTGGCACAGGTCGCCAAGGTCAACGGTGTATCGATTCCGCAGACCCGCGCCGATGAATTCATGCGTGAAGTCGCGTCTCAAGGCCGGCCAGACTCGCCTGAATTGCGCGAAATGGTGAAACAGGAATTGATCAGCCGCGAAGTCATGTCACAGGAAGCCGTACGGCTCGGCCTCAACAAGAAGCCTGAGGTTTCTGCCCAGGTGGATCTGGCCCGGCAGAATATCCTGGTCGGCGCTTATATCAGCGAAATGGCCCGGCGCCATCCGGTGACCGATGACGCGTTGCAGAAAGCCCACGAACGGTTCAAGGACAGCCCGGCAGCCAGTGAATACAAGGCGCGGCATATTCTCGTGTCTACGGAAGCAGAGGCAAAAACCATCATCACACAACTCAAAGGCGGAGCGGATTTTTCCAAAATCGCGGCCGAAAAGTCAAACGATGAAGGCAACAAGGCGCAAGGAGGGGAATTGCAATGGGCGGTACCAACCAACTACGTACGGCCATTTGCCGAAGCGCTGGCCAGGCTCAAGAAAGGGCAAATGACCGAAACGCCAGTGCAGACTAATTTCGGCTGGCATGTGATCCGCCTCGATGATCTGCGGCCGCTGAGCTTTGAAGCCATTAAGCCGCAGTTGCAGCAAGTCGTGCAGCGCGAAAATATGCAGAAGATCGTCAGCGATTTGCGCGCCAAGGCAAAAGTCGAATAACCTTGAATCGCCGAGGCGCTCCGCAAGCGCTTTGGCCCGCCTCATCGTCCTCCGAACTGCGTCAGGTAACCCTGGTTGCGCCACGCGTTGCACCACGCGTCCTGGCGCATCCTGGATTCGACGACGCCGGGATCATGGAACTCGGCCGCGGACCGCTAACTGCACTAACCCCGCGCATCGAACATCGTAGCGTTGTGGCCAGCGCCGCGACTGCGCGTGATCAAGCGTGAGCAGCAGGCGCAACTACAAAACAAAAAAGCCCGACCTCATCGAGGTCGGGCTTTTTCTTCATGGGTGCCTGACAATGTCCTACTTTCACACGGGTAATCCGTACTATCATCGGCGCTGAGTCGTTTCACCGTCCTGTTCGGAATGGGAAGGGGTGGGACCAACTCGCTATTGTCGTCAGGCATAGCTGTTTGGCATGACACGCAACGCAATCTATGCGCTGCATGGGAGCCGTATTCGGAAGAAGTAAAGTTTTGTATTTTAATCAAATACTTGATTTGATTGAACATTAACATGAGCCTACCTGAGCAAACTGATCCGACCAAGGACCAGCACACACTCAAAATTATAGGATCAAGCCTCACGGGCAATTAGTATCGGTTAGCTCAAAGCATTGCTGCTCTTACACACCCGACCTATCAACGCGGTGGTCTTCCGCGACCCTTTAGGGGGATCAAGTCCCCGGGAAGTCTCATCTTGAGGCAAGTTTCACGCTTAGATGCTTTCAGCGTTTATCTTTTCCGAACTTAGCTACCCGGCGATGCCACTGGCGTGACAACCGGTACACCAGAGGTTCGTCCACTCCGGTCCTCTCGTACTAGGAGCAGCCCCCCTCAAACTTCCAACGCCCACTGCAGATAGGGACCAAACTGTCTCACGACGTTTTGAACCCAGCTCACGTACCACTTTAAATTGCGAACAGCCATACCCTTGGGACCGGCTACAGCCCCAGGATGTGATGAGCCGACATCGAGGTGCCAAACTCCCCCGTCGATATGAACTCTTGGGAGGAATCAGCCTGTTATCCCCGGCG
>JBBKXO010000188.1:0-9864 GCA_037969525.1 Burkholderiales bacterium
TCGTGTGTTCCGCTAATAGGGCTTGTCACCCTTAATCGTGACGCGCAGTCCGCGCCGGCGCTGCGGATAGTAGTCCCACAGCGCGTGGTGCTGCACACACCGGTTGTCCCAGAATGCGACCGACCCGGCACGCCAGCGGAAACGACACTGGAATTCAGGTTGCTCGATGTGCGAAAACAGCATCGCAAGTACCGCGTCGCTTTCGGGTTTGGACAGCTCCTGTATGCGCGAGGTGAAGATGCGATTGACGAACAACGCCTTGCGGCCCGTCACCGGGTGCGTGCGTACGACCGGATGCACCGAGCGCGGGTACACCTTGCCTGCCTCCACCGCACCTTCGTAACGGCCGCGGTAGGTCGCCTCACCATCGTGCAAAGCAGTCATACCCTCGAGCATCTGCTTCATCGGTGCCGAGAGTGCGTCCCACGCCGCATACATACTGGAAAAGAGTGTGTCGCCACCGGTTTCAGGCACCTCCACCATGTACAGAATCGTGCCGAGTGGAGGTTCCTGGTCGCACGAGACGTCCGAATGCCAGTCCTCGCCCGCGATGCGTTTCGAATTCGCATCGGCGTAGATTTCCATGATTTCAGGGTGACCCTCGACCAGGCGTGGCCACGCCGGATGCAGGTGCAACTCGCCGAAACGCTGACCCAGGGTCTTCTGCTGCATCGGCGTCAACTGCTGGTCATGGAAGAACAGCACGCAGTTCTCCGCCAGTGCCCGCGCCAGCGCATCCACCTTGTCCGCCGTGAGCGGCTGCGCGAGGTCGATGCCGCGCACCTCGGCGCCGCAATGCGGTGTGAGTTTCACTAACACGATCTGCTGTAGAACAGCTGCTGTTTGAGTCAAAGTGGCCATGACGTCCGTGAAATATACACCCGGACACTGAGTCGCCCCCAAGTCGCGAGCGAATGTTCGATGCGAGGAATACGCAAAGAAAAAGGCCTCCATCACGGAAGCCTTTGATTTGACTGGTCGGGGCGAGAGGATTTGAACCTCCGACCACCTGCCCCCCAGGCAGGTACGCTACCAGGCTGCGCTACGCCCCGAGGCGGCGATTATACAACAGCACACAAGGAATACTGTGCCACGAAAACTCAGATCCGCAGTTCGTCGATGACGCTTTTGAGTTCCTGCCGCAATTGCGCATAGGCAGGTTTTGCCGAAGCTGCAGCCGCTGCCATGCGCGCGCTGCGCACAGGCTCATTGGCCAGTTCGTCGAGACGATTGCGCGCCCCGCTGATGGTGAATCCCTGATCGTAAAGCAGTTCGCGGATGCGGCGAATCAGCAATACTTCGTGATGCTGATAGTAGCGGCGATTACCGCGACGTTTGACCGGCCGAAGCTGGGTAAATTCCTGCTCCCAATAGCGCAACACATGCGGCTTGACGCCGCACAGCTCGCTCACCTCACCGATCGTGAAATAACGTTTGGCCGGTATCGGCGGAAGCTGGATCTTATGGCTTCCGCTGGCTTCCATTGGAATGCTGTTCCACCATCGATTTTAGTTTTTGTGATGCGTGGAACGTTACGACGCGGCGAGCCGAAATCGGAATCTCCTCGCCGGTTTTAGGATTGCGGCCGGGACGCTGCGGCTTGTCGCGCAGTTGAAAGTTACCAAACCCGGAAAGCTTGACTCCCCTGCCATTCTCCAGCGCATTGCGAACTTCGTCGAAAAAGGATTCGACCATGTCCTTGGCCTCGCGCTTGTTGAAACCTACCTTCTCGAACAGGAGATCGGCGAGTTCCGCTTTGGTTAACGTCATTTTGTCCCCTCTTAACGAAGCTTCGCTTTAAACTGTTCTTGCAGAATCCGGCGCAGTTCGGCTACCGCTTTTTCGGCTTCTGCGTCCGTCAAGGTTTTGTGAGTATCCTGCAATAACACACTGAATGCAAGACTTTTTTTCCCTTTTTGGACCCCCTGGCCGCGGTATAAATCGAACACCACGACCTCCCTCAAAATCCCCGCACCGCCGCGTTTCAGTGCATTGCTGATGTCCTCATAACGGACATTCTCGTCAAATTCCGCAGCCAGATCCCTCCGAATGGCTGGAAATTTAGATACCTCCTGATAAACCGGCAATTCTCCCTGCTCCGCTACCCGTAATTCCAGTTCAAATAATACCGGGGCGGAAGGCAGATCATACTTCCGCTGCCAGCTGGGATGCAATTCCCCGACCCAACCCACAGTTTCGCCATCGACCACAACAGCTGCGGATTTCCCGGGATGAAACGCCGCATGCGCTGCGGGCCTGTACGATGCCACCAAAGGTGCCAGCAATGCCTCCAGATCGGCCTTGATGTCATAAAAATCCACTGCGCGCGCCTGCTGTCCCCATTGTGCGGGCGCAGCGTCTCCAAATGCAATCGCGCCGATGCGCCAGGGTTGCGGGTACGCCGGCTGATTCAGAAAACAACGGCCGACCTCAAACATCCGCACACGCCCCTGCTTGCGGCTGGCGTTGAAGGCGACAGCATTGACCAGACCGCCGATCAGGCTGGAGCGCATGACGCTCATCTGACTGGCGATCGGATTGGCCAGCGCAACCGGCTCCGCATTTGCGCAAAAATCGCTTTCCCAGGCTCGGTCCACAAAGCTGTAAGTAACGGCTTCCTGATAGTCGAGGCTGGCCATCAGATGGCGGATCGCCGCAGGGCTGCGCCGCCGCTCAGCGACCGCCAGCAGCCGTGCAGGCGCAGGCGGCACTGAGACAGGAATATTTGCATATCCGTAAATGCGGGCGAGTTCTTCAATCAGATCTTCTTCAATCGCAATGTCGAAGCGATAGCTGGGCGGTGTCGCTGCAATCTCACCGCCATTCTGCTGCGGCCGGAATCCGAGGCGCTCCAGTATCGACATCGCGGTCGTGCCGTCCATTGCGAAGCCAAGCACCCGCTCTGCGCGTGCCAGCCGCAACGTCACGGTAGTGCGCGCCGGCAGCGCCCCCTGCACCTCGCAGACAGGGCCGGCACGGCCACCGCAAATTTCGAGGATCAGGCGCGAAGCCCGTTCCATGGCAGCAAGTGCACCGGAAAAATCCACGCCGCGTTCGAAGCGGTAGGCTGAGTCCGAACCAAATCCCAGGAGTCGTGTCTTGCCGGCAATAATCTCCGGACTGAAAAATGCGCTTTCAAGTATCACGTCCTGCGTAGTCATCGTGACACCGCTGTGTTCGCCGCCCATGATTCCGGCCAGTGCCAGCGGTTGCTTCGAGTCGGCGATCACGAGGTAATCCGGGGACAATGTCAGCGTGGTACCGTTAAGCAGTAACAGTGACTCACCCTGCGTGGCGCGGCGCACTTGGATGCCGCCATTAACCTTCGCTGCGTCAAAAGCATGCAGCGGCTGCCCCATTTCAAGCAGCACATAGTTGGTGACGTCGACAATCGCACTGATGGCGCGTACGCCGCTGCGCGCCAGGCGCCTCACCATCCAATGCGGAGTCACTGCCGAGGTATCGATTCCGCGAATCAGGCGCGCACAATAACGCGGGCAATCAGCAGGCGCTTCAACTGTAATTGCGATACTGTCCTTGATCGCAACGGCCACCGGTTCCGGTGCCAGCCACTGCAACGATGAGCCGCTGAGAGCGGCCACTTCCCGCGCCAGCCCCAGCACACTGAGACAGTCGCCGCGATTGGGAGTGGGTTTGGTGGTCAGCACCTGATCATCCAGGTCCAGTACTTCCCGCACTGCCAGACCGATGGTTGCATCCGCGGGCAGTTCAAGCAGTCCCGCCGCTTCTGCACTCAATCCCAGTTCAACAGCGGAGCACAGCATGCCCTGTGATTCAACACCGCGTACTTTAGCCAGTTTGATTTCGATCCCTGGCAGCCGCGCCCCCACCAACGCCGCGGGTACGCGCATGCCGGCACGCACATTGGGCGCGCCGCAGACTATGGTAAGTGGTGTCGTGCCGGCATTGACCTTGCATACGTTGAGCCGGTCTGCCTGGGGATGTTTCACCACGCTGAGTATTTCAGCCACGACGACCTGATCGAACGCCGGGGCCGCCGGCTCCACGGATTCGACTTCGACGCCGCCGAACGTGAGCAGATCGGCCAGACCGGAAGTCGTAAGCCCGGGATTGACCAGTTCGCGCAGCCAGTGTTCAGATAATTTCATGCTTTTCCGCCGCTACACGAATTGCTTCAGAAAACGCAGATCATTTTCATAAAACAACCGCAGGTCGTTTACCCCGTAGCGCAGCATGGTCAGGCGATCGGGGCCGAGGCCGAAGGCAAAACCCTGATAGCGCTCGCTGTCGATGTTGACATTGCGCAAGACATTGGGATGCACCATGCCGCAGCCACCGATCTCCAACCAGCCATCGCCGAAGCTCATGTCTATTTCTGCCGACGGTTCGGTGAACGGAAAAAATGAAGGACGGAAACGGATTTGCAGATTGTCATTCTCGAAAAAGCGCCGGAAAAAATCGATCAGCACGCCCTTCAAATGGGCAAAGCTGATGTGTTCGTCTATCCACAGCCCTTCAACCTGGTGAAACATAGGTGAATGCGTCGCGTCAGAATCGACACGATAGACGCGGCCTGGTGCGATCACCCGTATCGGCGGCTGATGCTGCTCCATGTAGCGTATTTGTATCGGCGATGTGTGCGTGCGCAGCAGGTGCTTGCCGTCCGCCAGATAGAAAGTATCGTGCATGGAACGGGCGGGATGGTTCTCCGGCTGATTCAGAGCCGTGAAATTGTAAAAATCAGTCTCGATTTCAGGTCCGTCCGCCACTTCGAAACCTATGGAACGGAACAACTGCTCGATGCGCTCCATGGTACGGCTGACCGGATGCAACCCGCCCATGCCATTGCCGCGCCCCGGCAACGTGACGTCGATTGACTCCTCGGCAAGACGACCCTCCAGTGCGCGCGCGGCTATCCGCTCGCGCTGTGCATTGAGCGCCTCCTCCAGCGTCTGCTTGGCGGCATTGATGCGGGCGCCAGCTGCCGGACGTTCCGCCGGGGAAAGTTTGCCCAGCCCTTTCAGCAATTCGGTGAGCGCGCCGGTTTTTCCCAGGTAGCGGGCCTTGGTCTGCTCCAGCACATCAGCATCATTGATGCCGCTGAACAGCGCCATTGCCTCCGTCACAATTTTGTCGAGTTCCTGCATATGCGAATGGTAACGGAATTCGGTGAGAAAGAAGGTGGCTCGTCGAGCCAAAAAAAAGGAGGCTCAATGAGCCTCCTCTTTCGGATGCGATTACTTAAGCGCCGAGACTCGCCCGGGCCTGCTCCACAAACCGCACAAACGCCGGTTTGTCGGCAACGGCGATGTCAGCCAGCACTTTCCGATCGACTTCGATCGCAGCCTTTTTCAGGCCGTTCATGAACACGCTGTAGGACATGCCGTGCTCACGTGCTGCCGCGTTGATCCGCGCAATCCACAGTGCCCTGAACTCGCGCTTCTTGGTACGGCGGTCGCGATAGGCATATTGCCCGGCGCGCATGACCGCTTCATTGGCGATGCGGAATACATTGCCACGACGGCCACGGAAACCTTTGGCTTTCTTGATGACCTTCTTGTGCGCCCTGCGGGCGATGACACCACGTTTGACTCTAGGCATGGTTTATCTCCCCGATCAGTACGGCAACATCGCGCGAACTGCGCGCTGGTCGGAAGCATGCACCATGGTCGTACCGCGCAGATTGCGTTTACGCTTGGTGCTCTTTTTGGTCAGAATGTGGCGCAGAAATGCGCTGCTGCGCTTGAATGCGCCGCTGCCCAGCTTTTTAAAACGCTTGGCCGCGCCGCTCTTGCTCTTCATCTTCGGCATGGTAACTCCTGTTTTAGCCTAGCGTCGGGCGCCCGCGGTTGCGGGGCTTAAAGCCCGAGCACTACTTCTTATCAATAACTGCAGCGTCTTCTGCCGCAGCTTCTTTTGTCGGTGTTGCCACCGTATCCGGCGTCGCCACCGGGTTTCCCGCAACTTCAACTTCTTTATCCGGCGTTGCCACCGGTTTTTTGCCCGCAGCCTTGCTGCCGGCTTTTGGGGAACTCTTTGCCGCCGCAGGCGCAGCCTTCGGCAGTACTTTCTTCGGCGACAGCACCATCACCAGCTGCCGACCTTCCATTTTAGGGAACTGCTCAACCACTGCATGCTCAACCAGATCCGCTTTCACCCGCTCCAGCAACCGGATGCCAAACTCCTGGTGGGCCATTTCGCGCCCCCTGAAGCGGAGCGTAATTTTCGCCTTGTCACCTTCGTCAAGAAACCGAATCAGGTTGCGCAGCTTGATCTTGTAATCGCCATCGTCCGTGCCCGGACGAAACTTTACTTCCTTGACGACGATCTGCTTCTGCTTGAGCCTCGCTTCATGCTGCTTCTTGCTCTCACGGTATTTGAACTTACCGTAATCCATGATGCGGCACACCGGCGGCTTGGCCGTCGGCGCGATCTCCACCAGATCCAGTTCCGCATCTTCCGCGAGCTTGTTGGCAGCGGCGATGCTGATTACGCCGACCTGCGAGCCATCGGCACCGATGACCCGTACTTCCGGAGCAGTAATATCACTATTGATCCGGGCTTCTTTTTCCTGAGCTATGCGACAAACTCCCTGATTTCGTTGTTCTCAGACCACGCGCCCCTTCAGCGCAATGTCGCTGTTTAACAGCGACAAGAAGGACTCCAGAGTCATTTGACCCAGGTCCTCGCCTTTACGGGAACGCACAGCCACCAGATTTGCCGCCACTTCCTTGTCTCCGACCACCAGCTGGAAGGGCAGCTTTTGCAGACTATGTTCGCGGATTTTATAGGAAATCTTCTCATTTCTCAAGTCAGCCTCGACCCGAATTCCGGCTTTTTTCAGGGTTTCGACGACCTTCGCCACATACCCGGCCTGTGCTTCCGAAATATTCATGACCACGGCCTGGACGGGCGCCAACCACGCCGGCATGGCACCGGCATAGTGCTCGATCAAAATGCCGATAAACCTCTCCAGGGATCCCAGGATCGCCCGATGCAGCATGACCGGGGTGCGCCGGGTGTTGTCCTCGGCCACATATTCCGCACCCAGACGGTCCGGCAAGGCGAAATCCAACTGCAGCGTCCCGCACTGCCAGACACGGCCCAGTGAATCTTTCAATGAAAACTCGATTTTGGGACCGTAAAAGGCACCTTCGCCGGGATTCAGCTCCCAATCCAGCCCTTTGCCATCCAGCGTGGCTTTCAACGCCGCCTCGGCACGATCCCACACCGCGTCGTCACCGATCCGCTTGGGGGGGCGCGTTGAGAGTTTGACCAGGATGTGCTCAAAGCCGAAATCCGCATAAACCTTGCGCAGCAGATCGATGAAATCCCCGGCCTCGGCCTGGATCTGGTCTTCGGTGCAGAATATATGCGCGTCATCCTGCACAAATCCCCGCACCCGCATCAGGCCGTGCAGCGCACCCGAGGGTTCGTTGCGATGGCATGAACCAAATTCGGCGATGCGCAGCGGCAGATCGCGATAACTTTTGACGCCCTGATTAAAAATCTGTACGTGACCCGGACAATTCATCGGCTTGACCGCGTAATCGCGCTTCTCCGACTCCGTAGTGAACATGTATTCGCGGTAGTTCTCCCAGTGCCCGGAACGTTCCCATAGCGCACGGTCCATGACCAGCGGCGTACGCACTTCCTGATAGTCCGCAGCCGTCAGCAGGTTGCGCATGTACTGTTCTATGGCCTGCCAGATGACCCAGCCATTGGCATGCCAGAACACCATGCCCGGCGCCTCATCCTGCATGTGAAACAAATCGAGCTGCCGGCCAAGCTTGCGATGATCGCGTTTCTCCGCTTCTTCAAGACGAAACAGATAGGTTTCCTGCTCCTCTTTCTTCGCCCATGCAGTGCCATAGATTCGCTGCAGCATTTCGTTCTTGGAGTCGCCGCGCCAATACGCACCAGCCAGCTTCATCAGCTTGAACACTTTGAGCTTGCCGGTAGACGGCACATGCGGGCCGCGGCACAGATCTATGAAATTGTCCTGCCGGTAGAGTGAAATCGGTTCGTTGGACGGTATCGATGCAATGATTTCAGCCTTGTACTTCTCGCCCATGCCGGAGAAAAATTGTACCGCCTCATCCCGTGGCATTACCTGCCGCTCGACTTTGACATCGCGTTTGGCGATTTCGGTCATGCGCTTCTCGATTGCCGTCAGGTCTTCCGGCGTGAAAGGCCGCTTGTAGGCAAAGTCGTAATAAAAACCCTCGTCTATCACCGGCCCGATGGTCACCTGCGCATCGGGAAAGAGCTCCTTAACGGCATGCGCCAGCAGATGTGCGGTGGAATGGCGCAGGATTTCAATGCCCTCAGTGCTCTTGTCGGTAATGATCGCCAGTTCAGCGTCGGCATCAATGCGGTGCGAAGTGTCAACCAGTCTGCCGTTGACCCGGCCGGCCAGCGCCGCCTTGGCGAGCCCGGGGCCAATTGAAGCGGCGACATCCGCCACCGTCACCGGGTGCTCAAAGGATTTCACCGCGCCATCAGGTAATTTGACATTGACCATATTCTTATTCCGTAAATACAAACAAAAAAAGTGCGGACCAGCCGCACTTTTCCGCACTTATATTGATTACTACCTGGGAAATTACGCAGCTTTTACCGGGGTTCAGCGGCCTTGCAAGTTCGCGGTGTCATAACGCTCGCTTCCTGTGTTCCGTCGGCAAAATGACGCAATCCGAATAATTGGTAGGCGCGATTGGACTCGAACCAACGACCCCCACCATGTCAAGGTGGTGCTCTAACCAGCTGAGCTACGCGCCTAAAGAGGCCGCATTTTATCCGAATCACCGACCCGCTTCAAATACAATCACGGTGTTTCGCGCCCTATTTCCCCGGAGTACCGGCATGGCAAATTGCAGATCGAGATATGGCAGGCTGATGACTCAGCACTGGTTGTTGATATTTGCAGCAATACTGCCCATGCCGGCCCTGGCGCAGGCAGCAGCCGGCGACATGGTGGTCATACCTCCCGGGGCCTATACCATGGGCCGTGACGACGGCCCCGATGACGAGCGTCCTGCTCATACCGTCTTGCTCGCGGCCTACCGCATTGATCGTTACCCGGTCACCAATGCCCGGTTCGCCGAGTTCCTCAACGTCGTCGGGCATCTCAATGCACATAATGAGCGACTCTACGACATCGATGATCCCGACGCCCGCATCCACCAGCAACCCGATGCACGGTGGCGCGCCGACACCGGTTACGAACAGCACCCGGTGGTGGAAGCCTCCTGGGCCGGAGCGCGTGATTACTGTGCCTGGCGCGGCAAGCGCCTGCCCACGGAAGCCGAATGGGAAAAAGCCGCACGCGGCACAGATGCACGTCGTTATCCATGGGGCAACACCATGCCCGATTCCAGTCGCGCCCAATACGGTGCTGCCTTCAATGCCACAGCACCGGTTGATGCCCACCCTGCCGGCGCCAGTCCCTATGACGTACAGGACATGGCGGGCAACGCCTGGGAATGGGTGGCGAGCGCGTACCGCCCTTATCCCTATCGTGCGAATGACGGTCGCGAGGACCCGGCTGCAGGACCAGTGCGCGGTACGCGTGGTGGCGGGCACGATACACCCGCATCAGAAATCACCACCACGCAGCGCGGACGCACCCTGTCACGCAATCCACGCGCAGGGCATCACAACATCGGATTCCGTTGCGCAAGCTGAACCTGCATCAAAAGCCGGGACTGGAGGAACCCAGTGGTTGCTGCAAATACAGCTCGAGTCGTTGAGGAACTGCTGACTGGATATATCAGCCCGCCGGTGCGGCAGCGGATTTTTCCTTCCACTTGCAACTGATCACAGGCATCTCGGACCGGCCGAATAAAATAATAATATTGAATATAAACAATTATTTAACAT
>JBBKXO010000189.1:0-2913 GCA_037969525.1 Burkholderiales bacterium
CCGGTGATCGAGCGCGCCGGCGATCTCGCGGCGATGCTGACCAACCTTGAGCCGAACGATGTGCTGTTCATTGATGAAATCCACCGCCTGTCGCCGGTGGTTGAGGAAATCCTTTATCCGGCGCTGGAGGATTTTCAGATCGACATCATGATCGGAGAAGGCCCGGCCGCGCGGTCGGTCAAGCTCGATCTGCCGCCGTTCACGCTGGTTGGCGCCACCCCGCGCGCGGGCATGCTGACCAACCCGCTGCGCGACCGCTTCGGCATCGTCGCGCGGCTGGAGTTTTATACGCCAGATGAATTGACGCAAATCGTCACGCGTTCGGCACGGCTGCTGGAGGTCGGCATCGAGGCGGAGGGTGCGCGTGAAATCGCCAGCCGCTCGCGCGGCACACCGCGGATTTCCAACCGGCTGCTGCGCCGTGTTCGCGACTTTGCCGAAGTGCGCGCACAGGGACGGGTCACCCGGAGTGTTGCCGATGATGCCCTGAAAATGCTTGATGTCGATGCGATCGGGCTCGATGTGATGGATCGCAAGCTGCTGCAGGCGGTGATTGACAAATTCGACGGCGGGCCGGTCGGCGTCGACAACCTCGCTGCGGCGATCGGCGAAGAGCGCGACACCATTGAAGATGTGCTGGAGCCGTATCTGATCCAGCAGGGTTATCTGCAGCGCACGCCGCGCGGACGCATGGCCACGGCGCTGGCCTACCGCCATTTCGGTCTGGCCGCGCCGCACGGCGAAGGATTGCGCGATCTGTGGGATGGCGGCACGCCTGCCCCCGGAGATAAATCATAAGTAATTGATTTAATTGAATAAATTAAAAAATATCGGGCGATCAACGGCGGCAACTGCAGGTGCTGCCACCGCCATCACTGCCGCTGCGCAACCCGCCACGCAACCCTTTTCATGGCCGGTGCGCGTTTATTACGAAGATACCGATGCGGGTGGCGTGGTGTATTACGCCAACTATCTGAGCTTCATGGAACGTGCGCGTACCGAGTGGTTGCGTGCACTGGGTTTCGAGCAGCCGGAGATGGCGGCAACCCACGGCGTGCTGTTCGTCGTGCGTGCAGTGCACATTGATTACCTGAAGCCGTCGCGATTTGACGACAGCTTGCAGGTCACTGTGGAAGTGGTTACCGTCGGTGGCAGCCGCATCCGTTTTTTGCAGCGAGTACTGCGCGGGAACGAGGAGATCGTGCGGGCGGAGGTCGATGTCGTGTGCGTCAGCACCGACACGTTCAGGCCGGCCCGTCTGCCCCGTAAGATGCGCACAACAATGGGAATTGAATCTTGAACGCAACGCCTATTCATGACATGTCCGTGCTCAGCCTGATCACCGGCGCGAGTTTGCCGGTGCAGCTGGTGATGGCAATACTGATGCTGGCGTCGCTGTTTTCCTGGTATTACATATTCCTGAAGGAATTCACGTTGCGCCGCACCGCGCGGCAGACCGCCGAGTTCGAGCGCCAGTTCTGGAGCGGCGTCGACCTCAATGAGCTGTTCCAGCGTGCGGTCAATGCGCGCGAGTCGGCGGGCACCCTGGAGCGAATTTTCGAGTCTGGATTCCGTGAATTCACCAAGCACCGGCGTGAACCGGGTGTGGATGTGGCCGCGCTGATGGACAGCACACGGCGCGCCATGCGCGCGACCTACCAGCGCGAAATGGACAAGCTGGAATCCTCGCTGTCATTTCTCGCTTCAGTGGGTTCGGTCAGCCCGTACATCGGTCTGCTCGGTACGGTCTGGGGCATCATGAATGCGTTTCGCGGCCTGGCCAACGTGGCACAGGCGACACTGGCCCACGTGGCGCCGGGCATCGCCGAAGCGCTGATCGCCACGGCAATCGGCCTGTTTGCCGCCATACCCGCAGTGGTGGCCTACAACCGCTTTGCCGGCGACGTCAGCCGACTGGCGATTCGCTTTGAATCCTTCACTGAAGAATTTTCCAACATACTGCAGCGGCAGGTGAACTAGGCCCTACACATGCTGATCGAAAAACGCAGCGGCCGGCGGCTGATGAACCAGATCAATGTCGTGCCCTATATTGACGTGATGCTGGTGTTGCTGGTGATCTTCATGGTCACGGCGCCGCTGATCAATCCCGGGCAGGTCGAGTTGCCGTCAATCGGCAAGACCTCGGTGCCACCGGTTGCGCCGCTGGAAGTATCGGTGGACAAAAATGGTGCGCTGTCGCTGCGTGATCGCGATCAGGGCGCGGACGACCGCAAAGTGACGCGCGATGAACTGCTGGCGGCGATCCGGGAAAAACAGAAACTCAAGCCTGAGCAGCCCGTTGTCATTGCCGCCGACAAGGATGTGCGCTACGAATCCGTGCTCGAAGTGATGGAAATGCTGCAGAACAACCAGGTGCGTAAAGTGGGCCTGCTGGCGCGTCCCAGGAACTGATGGCTACGGCGGCGATCACCTCCCGCGAACAGGCGCTCGCCGCTGCGCTGGCTTTCGCAATGCACGTGTTGTTTGTGGTGCTGCTGGTGTTCAGCGTGAGCTGGCAGCATAAGCAGATCGATACGGCGGTAATCGTGGACCTGTGGCGCGATCTGCCGCCGCTGCCCAAAGCGGAGGCACCGCAACCGCCGGCGATCAAGCCGGTTCCGCCGCCCCCGGCGCCGAAAGTCGAGGCCAAGCCGCCGCCGCCAAAACCGGAGCCTGCCCCCAAGCCCGATATCGCGTTGAAAGAAAAGCTGGAGCAGGAGCGCAAGTTGAAGTTGCAGGCCGCCGCCGAGGAGAAGCAGCGTGCGCAGGAGAAGGCGCGCCAGGCGGATGTCGACAGGAAGAAACGTGCCGAAGCTGAGGCGCTGAAGGTGAAGCAGGCGGCGGAGGCGGAAGCGAAACGCGCCGCCGCCGAGCAGCAGAAGGCGCGGGACGCGCTGGCTGCACAGCAGGCGG
>JBBKXO010000190.1:0-6884 GCA_037969525.1 Burkholderiales bacterium
ATCATCGGCGTCATGCCGTCGGTCCAGTCGATCTTCGAGTCCTTGAAGATCTGGATCATGTTGATGTCGATGAAGTCGACGCCGAGTTTCTGGCCATCAACGCCGGCTTTCTTCATTTCTTTCTTCAGGCTGTTGGTGAACTTGGTCACCTGTGCCAGCGAAGCAGGGCCGGCTGCACCCTTGATCCAGGCGTAGGAATAGCGGATGTTTTCCTTGGGGATCCACGGTGAGTGCTTGGCGATGTGCACGCCGATATCACCCTGTTCGAACAACACCGGTGCGTCGTCGCCGCACAGCAGCGCGTAACGCAGGCCCGGCTTCAGCCGGTTCCAGCCGGGGGTCAGTGTGCTGGTGACGTAGCGTACGTTTTCGTCGTACATCAGCAGCATGGCGCCGAGGCCGTGGGCTTTCATGCGCGCGCGGGCGCGCTCCAGCCGGTGTTTGCGCAGACGATCCCAGTTGATGCGTTCCTGCCAATCCAGTCCCACCATCCCTACATTTGCCATGTTGCTCTCCTGTTAATAATCTGTATTGCCTGATGCATAGCCTGATTCATCGTTTAATTATGCGGGAATCTGACATGTAATTCATCAGCCAGTCAATTCCGCGCATCGTAATAGTTATTCTGTCTGGATCTTCGCGTCGCGTATGACGTTGCCGAAGCGTTCGGTTTCGGACTTGACGAATTTCACGAACTCCTCGGATGACTTGCTGGTGACGATGGTAACGCCGCCATCGGCCAGCCGTTTTTGAACCATAGCATTTTTCATCGCTGCAAGACCCACCTGTTGCAGCTTGTTCACTACGGGCCGCGGTGTGCCGGCTGGTACGAACAATCCTTGCCAGGAACCCACGGCCATGTCAAAGCCCTGCTCGCGCATGGTCGGGATCTCGGGCATTGCAGGATTGCGTTCAGGCGCAATGACACCGAGCATACGCATGCGGTTGTTTTTAACATGCGGCAGCGCGGATGAAAAGGTCACGAACATCATCTGCACTTCATTGGCGAGGAGTCCTATATTGGCCGGGCCGGCACCACCTTTGTATGGTACGCCAACCGCACTCGTGCCGGTCAGATTGAGGAACATGATCATTTCGAGATTGTTGGCGCTGCTCGGTGCAGGCGAACCGTAGTTCAGCTTGCCCGGATTGGCTTTCAGATAGGTGACCAGTTCCTTGGCCGACCTGGCTGTCAGCGTGGGATTGACCACCAGACTGCCCGGGACATCAACCAGTTGAGTAATCGGAATCAGATCTTTCAGCGGTTTGTACTGGAACTTGGTGTAGTACACCGGGTTAATCGCCATCGTGCCGACGTTGCCGAGCAGGAAAGTGTATCCATCAGCGCTGGCGCGGGCGGCTGTTTCGACGCCGATGTTGCCAGACGCGCCGGGGCGATTGTCCACGACCACCTGCTGACCGAGCAGCTCGGCCATGGCCGGCTGGATAATGCGGCCGACATGGTCGGATGCGCCGCCGGGGGCAAACGGCACGATCATGCGTACGGAGCGGTTGGGGTAAGTGTCGGCGCTATACGCCGTGCTACACACAAAAGAGGACAGGATTGCGGCAGCAGCGACGCGGCTGAAATCGAACATGAGATACGCTCCTTTTTAACTAACTAGTTGACTGAATTATTTTATTTTCACTGCTGCTGGCTTCTATTATTTTGCGGCAGGAATGATGGGCAGCAGGATATAGGAAGCATGACGGCCCCCCATATAAATCGTGTTTTTGCCGCCGGTATTGTAGTCTCCTTGATAGTGCGTGTACGGCGCACTGCCTATGCCGTCACGTGGCTGAATGTCCAGACGAATGCGGTGACCTTTCTTGAATACCATGCAAGTGGGCCATACTTCGACCTGGACCTGTACCACTTCGCCAGGCTTGAGCCACTGGCGCTCGTCATGCGCGTGGTAAGGCCGGTAGGGCTTGGACAACGTGGGGTCCAGTTTGCGATGCGAAACCCGTTGCCAGCCTTTTGCTACCGGCACCTGCTGCTGCTGCTGACCGATTTCCCAGACGTCGTTTCCATCCGGACCGATATTGCGCATGGTGGCATAGATATCCATGTCTTCGACGGTGCTTGATACCCACAGGACGAGATTGATGGGGCCGGTGACTTCGGTAGCTTGTTCAAACGCTTCAGTTTCGAAGGAAAGACCCAGGCGACTGAGACTGCCGATGGCAGTGGATGTCCACGAGGCGGAGGCTACCCCGGCTTTGGAGACGGCCGAGGTTGGATAGGTGAGCTTGGCTGCCGTTTTCGGAGGCGTCCTTTTCAGCTTGCCTTCGATTTCCGTATTGACGCCGCGTTCCGTCTTCGCCGGTTGCAGGTAGAACTTCGTCCAGCGCGTGCGCTTGAGCGGCCATTCTTTTTCGTGGCGCCAGGTCTTGTAGGGTCCACCGCCGCCGGTGCGGATCAGCAGCTTGACCGGCGGTTCTTTCATGATGCCGGTGTCTATGCCCTTCAACCAGTGATCGAAGAAGCGCAACTGATCCATGCGCGCTTCCTCGGCATAAAAGGGGTGGTAGTGGGTACCGGCATGGATGCGCAGTTTCTTGTGTTTGGATGCGGCACGTGTATAGCCCTCGGTATTGCCACGAAGGTGCAGTCCCATGCCACTCCAGTTACCGGCGCTGTAGAACGGCACTTTGATCTTGTCCCATTCCGGCTGACGCCCTTTCCACCAACCGGTATCCAGACTGTTGCGCATGAATTGCCACAGCCAGTTCTTGGAGAAGGCATCTGGACTGGCCTGATCGCGTCGACCGAGCAGGTGGTGCGCCATATGGTTGTTGTACCAATTGGTGACGAAGCCGAAACAGAACAAGCCACCGTGGTAAGCAAGATCACGGTACATGTCGGCGGCGCCTTCCCAGGGAATCATGGCTTTCAGTGAAGGGGGCTGCAGGTTGGCAACCAGCCATTGCGTCATCGCGAAGTAGGAGATGCCGCTGGTGCCGACATTGCCATTGCACCAGGGCTGTTTGGCTGACCATTCGATGGCGTCGTAAAAATCGGTGGCTTCCTGCTGCGAGAAAGGATCAGTCTCGCCCGGCGACTGACCGGAACCGCGCGTATCCACACGCACCGCACAATAGCCGCGCGGCACCCACCACAACGGGTTCACGGCTTCCCAGTTCATGTAGGGATTGGCTTTTTCTTCCAGATCGGCCGGCGGGACCCACAGCTTGTCTTTCTGATAGGGGCCGATGTTGATAATGGCCGGAAATTTGCCTTTGCCTTGGGGGCGGAAGACATCGGCTTTGAGTCGCACACCATCGCGCAGTGTGATCTCGACATCCTTGTCGATGACCATCTTGTGTTTCGGTTGAGATACTTTTTTCATGCCTGGGCCCGTTCAATCTACGGTGACGTTATTGTCGATGACGATCTTGCCCCATTTTTTGACTTCAGCGCTTACGAAGTCGTTGAATTCCGCGGGGGTCTTGTTTACGACTACAGTCATGAAGCGCTTGTTCAGCGATTCTTTCATCTCTGGTGCATCCATGATCTTGTAGACGTCGGCATGGATACTGTTAAGTCTGGATTTGGGCAACTTGGCCGGTGCGAACAGTGCATTCCAGGCGCTGGTGCCTATGCCGGGAAAGCCCATTTCGGCCGTCGTGGGTACGTTTGGAAATTCGGGATGGCGTTCGGTCGGGGTCACGGCCAGGGCCTTGATGCGTCCAGCTTTGATGTTGGACAGCGAAGAGGCCATATTGATCAGCATGAACTGAATTTGATTGCCCATGATGGCCGGGATCAACTGACCGGCTCCACCTGTGTAGGGCACGTGGGTAGTCTGAACGCCTATGGTCTTGAAAAAGACCAGTGCATCCAGGTGAGGGTAGGAGCCCACCCCGGCTGAGCCATAATTGATGTGCGTGCCGGAAGTTTTTGCATACTGCGCAAATTCTTTGAGGTTGTTGCTGGGGACGGCGGTGCTGGCTGTCCACAGATGAGGCAGTTCGATCAGATTGGTCACGCCGGTCAGGTCGCGCGAGGGTTTGGTCTTGAGGACTTTGGCGAACGTGGTCTCATTGATGGCATTGGTTGAGACATTGCCTACAAATAGCGTGTAACCATCTGGCGTGGACCTGGCCGCTAATTCGAGTGCGATATTGCCGGAGGCACCGGGACGGTTATCGACGATCACTTGCTGTCCCCAGGCCTTGGTCAGACCGGCGGCCAGCTGCCTGGCGGTAATGTCGGTTGCGCCGCCAGGCGCGTACGGCACCATCAGACGTACGGGTTTGGTTGGGAATTGTTCTGCGGCAATTGCACCCACACTAACCAGCATCAGCAAACAGCCATAAAACATGCTCTTACCCAGCGTGTTTCTGATCATGACATCCCCCTTTGTGGTGAATCGCACTGTTTAATTATTTTTAATAATCAATTGGTTGATTTTTCATCCTCAGGTGAAATCGGAAGCTTGACCGGTCGTTTCAGACGGGCCGACAGATCGATAGCCTTGGTCAGCATCAGGCGATTATGGCCTTCTGCGGCAGTTGCGTGTTGGGTGGGTACGCCCATGGACACACGGTTCAGCCAGGAGTTGGTTTCTTCGCGCATGGGCCCGCGCAGTTCGCCCAGTGCCATGTCGCCGACCGGGTAGCTGGTGAGGAAATCGACATGACGGCGCTTGTCCGGTGCGTAGCCCTCGCTCTGGATCAGGTTGGTGGCGAGCACAATGTCGCGGTGGGTGTCGTCGATGGTCAGCACACCTTCGGTGCCTACCGCGCCGACTTCCAGGCTATACACCGCACCAGGCCAGACTTCCGGTAACGCCCAGGAAATGACGCCGTGGTAAATCGCGCCGTCATCAAAGACGATGGTGTAGCCGGTGCCGTCCACGCCCTGCCAGGTCGGTCCCAGTGCCTTGTTGACCGAGCGTGCATACACCTCCACCGGTTTTTTCTTTTCCATCAGCCACATGATGATGTCCAGGGCATGCGTGCCGGAGATCACCATCGGTGTCACTTCGGATCGGTTGTCACTGCGCTTGTAGTTATCAATAGCGACCAGCCGGTTCATGAAGGCGCGCGACGTCACCATGGTCACTTCACCCAGCGAACCGGTACTGACTTTTTCCTTGGCCACCAGCCAGCGGCGACGGAAGCGCTGGGTGTAGCCGATCACGGCGTCAACGCCGCTTTTCTCAATTGCGGCCAGCGTTTGCGCGGATTCGCCGAGATCGGTAGCCAGCGGCTTCTCAATCAGCATTGGCAGCTTGCGTTCGGCTGCCAAGATCACCGGATCAACGTGGAGATGTTCGTCGGTGCATATCGCCACTGCATTAACTTCGGGGCGCGACAGCAATTCGCGATAATCGGTGGTGACAAAATCACCGCCGCATTTCTCGCGCACGATTTCACCGCGCTCGGGATTCAATTCGGCAATGCCTATCCAGCCCACCGTGGGATGGCGTGCGGCGAGTTCAGCACGGATCAGGCCGACGCGGCCCGCGCCGATGATGGCGAGTCCAAGCTTTTTTGGGTCCTTCTTCATCGTGAGGTCCCGGCGGCGGCCAGCGGACGCGACTCCGGCAGCGGCAGGTTCACCGGTTCGTTGCGTTCGGCGGAAATATCGGCGGCCATATAGACCTCCATCACGTTGCGCGCTTCCTCGGCAGTGACCAGCACCGGACGGTCGCAGACCACGGCTTCGATGAAGTGCACGGTTTCGGCGTGCATGGGGCCGGCAAAGGCGTGGTCCACGCGCTCACCCGGCATCGATGACATCGGCAGTTGCATGCCGTTTTTCATGGTGTTGAGGATCACATCGCGGTGGGTGTCGTCGCAGAACAGGGCGCCGTCGGTGCCGATCATCTCGATCCAGGTCTGGCAGGCGTTCGGGTAACCCGGCGGCAGGCTCCAGCCGGCGCAGACGACGACGGACATGCCGCTGTCCATGGTCACGGTTATCAATTGCGTATCGGGCACGTCCCTGCCGCTGTTGGCGCGCATCACGCCGTAATTGACCTGCGAATAGACGCGGATCGGCTTGGCGGGTGCCAGGCACCACAGGATGAAGTCGAGGTCGTGGGTGGCTTCCATGGCGGCAGGCGAGAGTTTGCTGCGGCCGGTGATCTTGGCGCCGAGGCTACGCTGGATATGACGGCTGACCAGTGCACTCACCGGCTTGCCTATGGAACCGTTGTCCAGGCATTTCTTGACGTAAGCGTATTTGGGATTGAAACGCTGCGAGTAGCCAATGGTGAACTTGACGTTCTTGCGTTTGGCAATCGAAATCAATTCGTCGGCTTCGTGGATTTCCACGGCGATGGGTTTTTCAAGGAACACATGCAGGCCGGCGTCCAGACAATCGCGTGCCATCGGAAAGTGCAGGGCTTCCGGCGTCGCCGAAATCATCACCGCGTCGAGGTCCTTGACCTCCAGCAACTGGCGGTAGTCGGTCAGCGCGCTTTTGGCATTGGTGGCTTTGGCCATTTCGGCCAAACGCTCGGGCTTGGTCTCGACAAGGTGCAGATCATTGACTGCGGGGTTGATGGCACAGGTCTCTGCGCGTATGCCGCCGCACCAGCCGACGCCGATGATGCCTACATTGATGGGTTTCACTAAGGCTCCTTAAACTGCCTGCACAGGCCGTGCCGGCGGGAAACAGATGTTGCATGGATTGCTGCGATGGTAACGGCAGTCAGGCGGTGCCACAAATACCAATTTGGTACGAGTGACATATCAATTTGTTATGGGTAGACTGCCAGCCTTTCAAGGTGCATTTATGTCGCAGCGCAGCATTTCCTACTGTATAGATCAGCGCTCCAAAGGCCGTCGCCGAAGCAAGGTTGCGCCCATGGCATGCATGCCGCTTTGTTATCTCATGCGCTTGCCGCAGCGGTCGCGGGTGGGCTGAA
>JBBKXO010000191.1:0-3463 GCA_037969525.1 Burkholderiales bacterium
CACACTGCGGCAGGAGCAGCCGCAGGTGCCGCTGGCGCTGGGCGTTGAACCCGACGCGCACTTGTCCGGAATCGACATGGTTGCAGTGAGTCCGGGCGTGGACCGGCGTACGGGTGCAATTGCCGAGGCAGCACGACGCGGGGTACCGGTGGTGGGCGATGTGGAACTGTTTGCGCAGGCACTGGCGACGCGCACCAACGTGCCGCCGGTCCTGGCAATTACCGGTTCCAACGGCAAGAGTACGGTGACGGCACTGGCCGGCGTTATCTGCGCTGCCGCCGGGCTGCAACCGGTGGTTGCCGGAAACATTGGCTTGCCGGTGCTGGATGCCTTGACGCAGATCGATAACGGGGGGGCGCCCCCCGGGGCGTTTGTGCTGGAACTATCGAGCTTTCAGCTGGAGAGCACGACATCGCTGCAGCCGCAGGCGGCGACTATGCTGAACCTGTCGGAAGATCACCTTGACCGTTACGCCGGCATGCGCGAATACGCAGAGGCCAAAAGCCGCATTTTCAACGGTGAGGGCCTGCAAGTGCTCAATCGTCAGGACGCGTGGAGCGCCGGCATGGTGCGCCCGGGCCGGCGCGTAGTGACATTCGGGCTTGATGTGCCGCGACATGAGGAGGATTGGGGTGTTGCCGATGACGGGGCAACCCTGATGCGAGGTGACAGCGCAATGGCGCCAGCGGGCTCACTGCGCATCGCGGGTATGCACAACGCGGCGAATGCACTGACCGCCGGGGCCTTGTGTCGTGCCATCGGCATTGTGGATGCTGCCATTGTTCGCGGCTGGCAGGAGTTTGACGGCTTGCCGCACCGCGTAAAAAATATAAATACAATCAATGAGATACAGTTTTTTGATGATTCCAAGGGTACCAATGTCGGCGCCACCGTAGCGGCGTTGAATGGAATGCGTGAAACGGTGGTGCTGATCGCCGGCGGCGATGGCAAGGGGCAGAACTTCGCGCCACTGGCTGCTGCCGCTCGCGGGCGGGCGCGTGCCGTGGTGCTGATCGGGCGCGATGCGCCGCGTATCGCTGAGGCCATCGGCGGGGACGTGCCGCTGCTGCGGGCCACCGACATGGCGCAGGCTGTTGAACTGGCCTATCGCGCAGCGCGGGCGGGGGATGCCGTGCTGCTGTCTCCGGCCTGCGCCAGCTACGACATGTATCGCAACTACATCCACCGTGCCGAGGTATTCGCGGCAGAGGTGGTGGCGCTGAAGCAGAGGCTGACTTGAGCGCGCACTACGCCACCATTAATCAGCGCGCCGCGAGCGCGGACTATGACCGCCAATTGATCTGGGTCACCGTGTTGTTGCTGGGCTTCGGCCTGGTGATGGTTTACTCGGCATCAATTGCTATCGCCGAAGCCAGCCGCAGCGCCGGCAACAACGCAACGTATTACCTGATGCGTCATGCGTTTTTCGTGCTGATCAGTCTGACTGCAGCGGTGATGGCGTTTCAGGTTCCGCTGCGCATCTGGCAGCGGGCGGCACCGTTTCTGTTTTTGATCGGCCTCGCGTTACTGGCACTGGTACTGGTGCCGGGGATCGGGCGTGAGGTCAACGGCAGCCGGCGCTGGCTGTCGTTGTATGTGATCAATCTGCAGCCCTCGGAATTGGTGAAAGTCTGTGTCGTTTTGTACGCCGCCGATTATGCGGTGCGCAAGGCGGCGCTGATGCACAGTCTGCGCCATGGCTTCATGCCGATGTTCATCGTGATGCTGCTGACCGGGGCAATGCTTTTGCTCGAGCCTGACTTCGGTGCGTTCGCGGTGATTACGGTGATCGCGATGGGCATCCTCTTTCTGGGCGGAATGAACTGGCGGTTGTTTGCCGGCCTGATGGTCATGCTGGTCGCCGGTTTCCTGCTGCTGATCTGGACCAGCCCATATCGCATGCAGCGGGTGATCGGCTTCATGGATCCGTGGGCCGATCCGTATGGCAAGGGTTACCAGTTGTCGCATGCATTGATCGCCTTCGGTCGCGGTGAATGGTTCGGTGTTGGATTGGGTGCGAGCGTCGAAAAGCTGTTCTATCTGCCAGAGGCGCATACCGACTTTCTGCTGGCGGTGATTGCCGAGGAACTGGGGTTTGCGGGCGTGCTGGCACTGGTGCTGCTGTTTGCGTGGATGGTGTGGCGCGCGTTCGCCATCGGCCGGCGCGCGGCCGACCTTGAGCGACCGTTTGCAGCCCTGGTTGCTCAGGGCATCGGCCTGTGGATCGGTGTGCAGGTCATTATCAACATGGGCGTCAACATGGGCGTGCTCCCCACCAAGGGGCTGACCCTGCCGCTGCTGTCGTTCGGTGGCAGCGCGATATTCGCAACCTGCTGCGCACTGGCCATTTTGCTGCGCGTTGATTGGGAAAACAGGCAGTTGACGCGGGGGTACACGGTATGACCACATGCGCGCCGACAGCCTCAGTTATTAAAGCGGCGAATGGCTGCCTGTTTGGGCGAAGACTGACTTTTGCTGTGCAAAAGTCATGTCGCAGCCAAAACCTCCAGTTGACGCGGGGATACACGGTATGACCACGCGCGCGCTGACAGCCTCGGTCATTAAAGCGGCGAATAGCTGCCTGTTTGGGCGAAGACTGACTTTTGCTGTGCAAAAGTCATGTCGCAGCCAAAACCTGCAGCTGGCGCGGGGATACACAGTATGAGCCGTACCATGCTCATCATGGCGGGCGGAACCGGTGGCCACATTTTCCCCGCCCTTGCAGTGGCTGATTTGGTGCGCGACAGCGGCTGGACGGTGGTCTGGCTGGGTGCACGTGGCGGCATGGAGCAGCGACTGGTGCCGCCCCGCGGTTACGCGGCAGTATGGATACGTTTCGGTGCGGTGCGCGGCAAGGGTTGGCTGCGCAAGCTGTTGTTGCCGGCGGCACTGCTGGTTGCCTTCTGGCAGAGTGCCATCGCCATTTTCCGCCACCGCCCCGATGTCGTGCTCGGCATGGGCGGCTACGCATCATTTCCCGGCGGCATGATGGCGGCATTGCTGGGCAAGCCGCTGGTGATCCATGAACAGAATGCGATTCCCGGTATGGCGAATCGGGTGCTGGCGCGTGTTGCCGATCGCGTACTGGCGGCCTTCCCGGAGGCCTACAACAGTCATGTCGAAGTGATCTGGGCGGGCAATCCGGTGCGTGCCGACATCGTCAATCTGGCTCCGCCTGAGGCGCGATTTGCGAACCGCAGCGGACCGCTGCGCGTGTTGGTGGTGGGCGGCAGCCTCGGCGCCAAAGCGCTGAACAATACTGTGCCGCTGGCACTGGCGCTGCTGGCGGTGGCAGAACGTCCGGTGGTCGCGCATCAGGCCGGCGCCGCGCATGTTGATGCACTGCGTGACACATACCGGGGAGCTGGTGTAGACGCTGAAATTTTTGATTTCATCGATGACATGGCGGCACGTTACAGCGCTGCCGATCTGATCATCTGTCGCGCCGGCGCGACGACTGTCG
>JBBKXO010000192.1:0-3501 GCA_037969525.1 Burkholderiales bacterium
CCGCAGCCCAAAGCTGGCAGCCGGAGAAAAACGTAGAGATCGTCATTAACACCGGGCCGGGCAGCGGTCAGGATGTCACCGGCCGCTTCATCCAGAAACTGCTGCAGGATATGAAGCTGCTACCGACATCTTCCACAGTGGTCAACAAGCCGGGCGGCGGCGGCGCCATCGCCTACGGCTACATGAATCAGCATCAGGCCGACGGCCATTACGTGGCGATTGCATCGAAGAGCCTGCTCACCAATCACATCATGGGCCGTGCACCCGTGACCTACACCCACCTGACGCCGCTGGCCATCCTGTTCGAGGAATACATCGCCGTCGCGGTGAAGGCGGATTCTTCAATCAAGGACGGCCGCGACCTGCTGGCACGGATGAAGGCGGATCCGACCTCGCTGTCGTTTGGCGTCGCGACCAGCCTCGGCAACCCCAACCATCAGGGCGTGGCGATGGCGCTGAAGCGCGCCGGCGTCGATGTGCGCAAGGCCAAGAACGTGGTGTTCCAGTCGGGCGGCAATGCCATCACCGCACTGCTTGGCGGCCACGTGGACGTGGTGCCGGGCTCGGTGGGGCTGATGCAGAATCACCTGCAGGCGGGCACCATCCGCGTCGTTGCCATTGCCGCGCCGCAGCGGCTCGGCGGTTTGTTCGCGCAGGTGCCGACGTGGAAGGAGCAGGGCACGGATGCAGTGGTCTCCAACTGGCGCGGCCTGATCGGCCCCGGCGGCATGACTGCGGCGCAGACCGCGTACTGGGATCGCGCCACGCGTCAGTTCACCCAGAGTGCTGCGTGGAAACAGGAACTGGAAAAGAAAAACTGGGACGACGAATACAAGTCCAGCGCCGAGACCCGCAAATACATGGAGGAGGAGTACGCGGAGCTGAAAGGTTTTCTGACCGAGATGGAATTAGCGAAAACTAAATAGTGATCAGCCGCGCGGGGAGTGCGCTGTTGCTGCGATACGCTGGTTGCTTATAATCATTAATATCCAATGCGCATTTCCCCTGCATCCATGCTGATCTCGCTGTTCATCATCGTCGCGTCGGCGATATTACTGCTGGTGGTTGCAGGGCAACTGGGCTGGCTGCAGGGTACGCCACCGACCGACCTCGGTGTGCGCGAAGGCCGGCTGAAGCCGCCCTCCAATACCCCGAACAGCGTGAGCAGCCAGGCTGTGCTGTATGCCGATCACCCGCAGCGCCATTATGCGGACATCGGGCCCTTGCCGGTGCAGGGCGACGGTCCCGCAACGCTGGCGCGGATCAAGACCATTGTTGCCGGCATGCACGGTGCCCGGGTGGTGAGCAGCGAACCGGACTATCTGTACGCGCAGTTCACTACACCGCTGCTGAAGTTCGTCGACGACGTGGAATTCTGGTTTGATCCGGCGGCGAAAGTGATCCACGTGCGCTCGGCGTCGCGCATTGGGCGCGGCGACCTGGGCGAGAATCGCCGGCGCATTGAGGCCGTGCGGATTGCGCTGCCGGCTACCCCTTGAAACCGTAAAGCTTCGCCGGGTTGTCCACCAATATTTTCTTCCGCAGTCCGGCGTCCGGCGTCCATTCGTTGAACAGGTCGAGCAGGTGGCCGTCTTCGGGCATGTCTTTTTCCAGCCGCGGATGCGGCCAGTCGGTGCCCCAGATGATCTGATCGGGATTGGCGCTGACCAGCGCTTCGTGGATGGCGCGGGCATTGTCGTAATCCGGATATTGCCTGGATATGCGGTAGGCACCCGATACCTTCACCCAGATGCGGCCTTCGCCGAGCAGCTGGCACATGGCCTGCACGCCGGTTTGATCGGGCCCCAGCGCCGCGTCAATGTTGCCCATGTGGTCGAGCACCACCGGCAGCTTCCAGTTCTTGAAATAGCGCATGACCTTGTAAAGTTCATTGGCGTCCATCATGAACTGCGCGTTCAGTCCGAGATCGGCCATGATAGGCGAGAGTTTTTCGAATGAGGTCATGCCCAGCGGGCTGAAGCCCACGCCGTGCGGTACGTGGTGGAAACGCAGCGACTTGATGCCGATATCCGCCATGCGCTTGAGTTCGTTACGCGTGGTGTCGGGTTTGACGATGGCAGTACCGCGCAGCCGTTTCGGTTCGCGTTCAAGTGCGTCGAGCAACACGCTGTTGTCGGTGGCGTAGGGGTGCGCCTGCACTGCAACGCCGTAGCGCATGCCCAGCGTATCGAGCATTTCCAATAGGTTTTCCAGCGGCGCGTCGGGCGGGGTGTAGGAGCGCTCCGGTGCGAACGGAAACTGGTCCGACGGCCCGAAAATGTGGAAGTGGGTGTCGCAGCCACCCTTGGGGGTGTGGATTTTCGGCGCGCGGGTGTCGGCGACGGGCGGTATGCAGGGTAGTAAGTCCATGGGTATTCCGGATGCAGGGTGTGACCCGCGATGGTAGTGCATCGCTGTGCAGTGCTCAATGCGAATTGCATGCAAACTGCGTGCGGTCCATCATCCGAACACTGGGTCGGTGCGGCGCACCTCGTTATAATTTGCGCTTCAACGACAACAAACAGCCACCGAGGCCACCATGATCCCGTCCAAGCGCCTGCCCTACGTGCCCATCATCGACCGCCCGCCGCTGAAGCTGCCGGCGGGAACCCGGCTGGTGGTGTGGCCGGTAATCAACGTCGAGGTGTGGGATATCGGCCGGCCGATGCCGCGCCAGGTACTGCCGCCGCCCACGCACATCACGCGGCTGCCGGATGTTGCGCACTGGGCCTGGCATGAATATGGCATGCGCGTCGGCTACTGGCGGCTGCAAAAGATGTTTGACGACCTCGACATCAAGGGTTCGCTGTTCACCAACGGCCGCGTGTGCAAGGACTACGCGCGCGTCGCCGAGGCGGCGTTGAAGTCCGGCTGGGAATTCGTCGGCCATTCCTGGGACCAGCAGCCGACGCACGTGGAGAAAGACCAGCGCGCGATGATCCGGCGCACGGTGAAGGAGATCAAATCATTTACCGGCAAGGCCCCCGTGGGCTGGCTGTCGCCGGGACTGACCGAGACGCTGTACACCCCGGACTACCTCGCCGAGGCCGGCATCAAATACATCGCCGACTGGCTGGTGGATGACGAACCGGTGACGGTGAAGACCAAGCACGGCGACGTGCTCGGCATGCCGTACTCGCTGGAACTCAATGACATTGCGATGATGATGGTGCAGCACCATGCTGCGGCTGAATTCGAATCACGCTGCGCCGATCAGTTCGAACGGCTCTACGAAGAAGGCAAGACCCGCGCCAAGATCATGGCGATTGCGCTGCATCCGTACATCTCCGGCGTGCCGCACCGGATCAACACCGTCGAGCGCGTGTTCCGCAAACTGCGCAAGGAAAAGGGCGTGGTGTTCTGGAGCGGCGAGCAGATCATGAAGTGGTACGGGAAGGCAAACAAGACGGGGCCTAGGCGCGGGTGATGCAGGTGCAGTTGCTGGCGAGCGCTTTCAAAAAATAGTAATAAAAACAACACGTTATGAAAACAGCCGTAACG
>JBBKXO010000193.1:0-4360 GCA_037969525.1 Burkholderiales bacterium
GAAGAAACTCGAAGCCATGGCCGTTAACGAGTTCGTTGATTTATTGGTGCGCTGAGCGCACACCAGCATCAGGCGTGTGAATACATCTTCCGCCCCGGTGTCGGCAGTTCGGCGCTGAGGATCGCGCCGCCTTCGGAGTCGACGATATACAGCGTGTGCGGATCTTTCACGCCATAGGCGCAGTTGGTGACCACGTCGGTGCCGGGTGAATCAACGCGGTACAGCGGTTCACCGCGGTGGTTGAATATCCACACCGCACCCATGTCCGGATGCGCCACCGCCAGACCGTCGTCTTCATCAATAGCCATGCCGTCAGGACCGCGTCCGCCGGACATCTGGATGAATACGCCCATGCGCGAGACGGTGCCGTCGGGTAGTAACGGCAGGCGCCACACCGCATTGGCGCGGGTGACCGCGACGAACAGCGTGTTCTCCGCCTTGTTAAGCACCAGTCCGTTGGGGCTGGGGATGCAGTCGGCGATGCATTCAAGCTTGCCGTTGGCGCGCAGCCGGTAGACGCGGCCGCTCATGTCGTGCATACCGGTCTGCCCCTGGTCGGTGAAATACAGGTCGCCATTGCTGGCGAACACCAGGTCGTTCAGCCCCTTGAAGGTTTCGAGGTTGTAGCGGTTGATGAGAGTTTCGATGCGGCCGCGTTTCGCGTCGAGCAGCATCAGTCCGCGCTGGTGATCGGTGACGAAGATGCGGCCGTCCTTGTGGATCTTCAGGCCGTTGGGTTCGCCGGCGTACTCGATCACCAGGTCCCACACGCCCATGGGCGAGATGCGGAATATGCGGCCGAAGGGGATGTCCACGACATAGAGATTGCCCTTGCGGTCAAACGACGGGCCTTCGAGGAAACAGCCGCCGGGCGGCACGGCGCGTCCGGCGGCGAGACGCTCGGCGGACATCTTGGTGCGACGGAATTTTTTCGGCAGTTCGGCGAAGACTTCAGCAGTGATGCGTTCGGGCGGCGTGAAGAAGCTCATGATCTGTATGTGGACTTGAAGGAAAAGTGAGCAGTGATTGTATGACAGAATTGCGCAAACGCTTCCCGTCACAGCTATGAAAAATCCCCTAGCAGTCATTCGTCTGTATCCCGATCACGATTACACGCTGAACGGAGCGCTCACCAGCCGTGCTGCCCGTGATCCTGCGCGTCCGTTTATGCTGTTCAACGGTCGCACCTGGTCATGGGGTGAGTTTGCACAGACTGTGGATGCCACCGCGCGGGTGCTGTCCGCACGCGGCATACGCCGGGGTGACCGCATGGCGGTGATGGCGCGTAACTGCGACGGTCATGTGATTCTGCTGTTCGCACTGGCGCGGCTGGGCGCGATCATGGTGCCGGTGAACCCGGAGTTCGGCGTCGAGGAAGCGAAATATGTGCTGCATCACGCCGAAGTTGGTGCGGTAGCGGCGACCAGGGACACGCTGGAGGTCGCGCGCAAGGCCGCGGAAGGTCTCAAGACCGCGGCGTGGTTCGTCATGCTGGACGCTGCGGCAGACCATGCACCGCTAATCGACGATCTGGCCGATGCTGAAGCAACGACTGCATTACCCAACGACATCACCGGCGACGCCACCTGCCTGATCGTCTACACCTCGGGCACCACGGGTTTTCCCAAAGGCGCGACGCACAGCCAGCGCAGTTTTGTCACCGGAGGCGAGGCCTTTGTCCAGCGTGTCTACCTGCAGGACGACGACCGGGTGATGATCGTGCTGCCGCTGTTCCATATCAATGCGATGTTCTATTCCGTGGCCGGCACTCTGGCGGCAGGCGCGAGCATGGTGATCGTTCCCAAATTCTCGGCATCGACTTTCTGGCAGACTGCGGTGGATACCGGTGCCACCCAGGTCAATATCATCGAAGCCATAGGCAGCATCCTGAGGAATCGTCCACGCAGTGAATTTCGGCCTGAGCACCGCATCGCCCGCGTGTATGGCGTGCGCGCGAGCATGGACGAAACCTTCAGGAATGATTTCAAAATTCCGCACCGCATCGGCGGTTACGGCATGACCGAAATTCCCGGCGTGACCTGCAACCCGTTCGAAGGCGTGCAGAAACTGGGCAGCATGGGGCCGGTCGGCCGCCATCCCGACCCGGATCGGCCGTGGGCACAGTGCCGCGTGGTCGATGACGAAGGCCGCGATGTGCCGGTCGGCGAAGCGGGTGAGCTGTGGGTCAAGACGCCGATTATCATGCAGGGCTACTTCCGCGACCCGGAGCAGACCGCCAATACCTTCCATGACGGCTGGTTCAAGACCGGTGACCTGGTGAAGCGTGACGCCGACGATTATTTTTATTTCATCTCGCGCAAGCGCGACATCATCCGCCGCCGCGGCGAGAATATCGCCGCCGCCGAACTTGACCGTGTGGTCGGCGAACATCCGGCGGTGGCCGAAGCCGGTACGATTGCTGTGCCGTCGGAACTGGGTGAAGACGACATCTTCGTCGTGGTGGCGACTAAGCCCGGCGCGAAAGTCACTGCGCAGGAAATCGCCGAGTGGTGCCGCGCGCGCCTTGCGCCGCAGAAGGTGCCGCGTTATGTTGCTTTCATCGACGAGTTGCCGCACACGCCCACGCACAAGATCGCCAAAGCCGCGCTGCGTGCTGATGACGCGTTGCGGGCTCGCGCGGTGGACCTGTCACCGCTCGAGAAAACTAAATAACTTATTGTTTTTATTGGATAATTTATATGAGTCTTGCTGCCCAGATAACGCGTGCTGACGCCGCCGCAGTGCCGCCCGCAGGCGCCGACCTGATCGAGTGGTACTACGCGCAGGGTTATTCCGACGGCTTCCCGCTGGTGCCGCCGACGCCGGAAAAAATCGCCGCGGTCATTGCGGCGCTCGGTGGTGGCGATGCGCAGCAACTGCTGTGCCGGGTGCCGCCGCGCTGGGGCAGCCTGACGCGCGAGGTGCTGGCAATTAACATGGTGATGGCGGGTTGCCTGCCCGAATACGCGCCGGTGGTCGAGGCCGCGATGCTGGCATTGACTTCGCAACCGTTCAACCTGAACGGCGTGCAGGCGACTACCCACATGGCGAGCCCGCTGCTGATCGTCAACGGTCCGGTGCGCAATGAGATCGGCATGAATTCCGGTTGCAATGTGTTCGGCTCGGGCAACCGCGCCAATGCCACCATTGGCCGCGCGATCCGCCTGATGCTGCTCAACGTCGGTGGCGGCTGGCCGGGGCTCCTCGACAAAAGCACGCTGGGTCATCCCGGCAAGTACACCTATTGCATTGCCGAGAACGAGGAGCAGAGTCCGTTCGCACCGTACCACGTTGAAAAAGGCTACAAGGCGGAGGACTCCTCGGTTTTCGTGCTCGCCGCTGAGCCGCCGCACAGCGTAACCAATCATTTTGCCAACGATCCGCCGGGCATACTCGACAGCATCTGCTCGGCAATGAGCACCATCTGCAACAACAATGCGGTGTCGGGCGGCCATTGCGCGGTGGTGCTGGGGCTGGAACATGCGCAGACCATTGCCAAGCACGGCTGGAAACGTCACGACATCCGCCATTACCTGTGGGCGCATTCCGGCAATCTGTGGAAGGACCTCTACTGCAATGAGCGCTACGGCAAGGTCTACAACCGCACGCTGCCGGTCTGGTACAAACGCGAGCCCGATGCGCGCACACCCATCGTGCCCAGTCCCGACAACATCCATGTGTTCGTTGCCGGCGGTGAGGCGGGGCGTTTCTCGGCATTCATACCCGGCTGGGGGCGCATGTCCTCGCCGGTACTGCGTGAACTGGGCGGCGCATCGCCCGCCAGCGGCAGCGCGAACTGCGTAGACGGCACCTGTTATTTATAGAGAGAGATTAAAAACTAAATGCAGCCACAGAGGACACAGAGCTCACAGAGGAAACCTTCGATACTCAATTGTTCTGTTTTTGTCGTCCTCTGTGTTCTCTGTGACCTCTGTGGCTAAAAGATTTTGACTTTGATTTTGGAGGTATTCATGCAAGCGAACACTGTTTATGACCCCCGCGGCATCGTCGAGGCACAGCCGATGGCGTTGGCGCCGCGCATCAAAAAAATCGACGGCATGCGGCTGGCGATCCTCGACAATTCGAAATGGAACTGCAACAAAATGCTGCGTGGCGTGCGCGAAGCACTGCAGGGCAAACACCAGCTGGCGGCGGTGAACTACTACACCAAGGACAGTTTCTCCTCGAACGCCGCACCGGAAATGGTCGCCGAGATCATCGCCAACCACGATATGGCGCTCACCGCCATCGGCGATTGAGGGTCCTGCACGTCGTGCTGTATGCACGACGCCGTGACCCTGGAGTCCAAGGGGCTGCCGACGGCAGTGATCGTCACCAGCGAATTCACGCTGGAGGCGGT
>JBBKXO010000194.1:0-11156 GCA_037969525.1 Burkholderiales bacterium
GACACGCAATGGATCAAAAAAGCATTGCGCAAGCGCCTGCAGGTCGCGCGTGCGCGCCACTCCAGCGAGCAGGCACGGCTGGTCAAGCTGGCCGACAAGATCTGCAACGTCCGCGACCTGGGCACCCGTCCGCCAACCGGCTGGTCGTTGGAGCGCAAGCGCCAGTACTACGACTGGGCCAAGGAAGTCGTGGACCGCCTGCGCGGCACACACCCCGAACTGGAACGCCGCTTCGACGAGGTTTACGCGCGGAAACCCTAGATGTTCCAGGCGTTCCAGATGTTGTACTAAGGCCCCGGTCTCAGCAGAAATTATGCGATAGTTGTTATTCTCCAACTGCCCGACTGTGACCATGAAAATCACTCACGCCAGCACCGCCCTCGTCGCCCTGCCCCATGATGAACCGCTTGCCGACGGTCCGACCACGCCGGGCTCGAAAAACTTCGTTGCGCTGAAACTGGGCACCGACCAGGGCATCGAAGGCCTGGGCTTCACTTTTTTTGGCGGCGCACTCGACAAGGCGCTGCTTTCCGCCGTTGAATCTTTTGCCGCGTTGACAATCGGCGAAGATCCGCGGCGCATCGAAGCCATCGTCGCCAAACTGCGCACATCATCGATGAGCGCCGGACCCGGCGGCATCATGACCCTGGCACTTTCGGCCATCGACATCGCGTTGTGGGACATCAAGGGCAAAATCCATAATCAACCGGTGGCCAACTTGCTTGGCGGCCATCGCACCCGCATCGACACCTATGCCAGCGGCGCGCTGATGCGCGGTTTCCCGCTGGCCCATGTTGAAAAAGCCGCGGCATTGCTCAAAACCCGCGGCTTCAAGCAGATGAAAACCCAGCTGGCACTCCCCGGCGACACCAACACCGCCAAGGAAATCGAACGCATCCGCGTCATCCGCGATGCCGTCGGCTACGAAACTGACCTGATGTGCGACATCAACCAGCGCTGGGACGTGCGCCAGGCGATCTCCATCGGCAAGCAGGTGGAACAGTTCCAGTTGTTCTGGCTGGAAGACGTGACCGCCAGTGACGATTACGCCGGTCTCGCGCGCGTGGCTGACGCGCTCACCACGCCGGTGGCCGGCGGCGAATATGTCTACGGCATTGCACCGTTCCGCCAGATGCTGGAAGCGCGTTCTGTGGACATCGTCATGATTGACGTGCTGCGTGCAGGCGGCATCACCCAGTGGCTGAAAATCGCCGGCATGGCTGAGGCCTTCAACCTGCCCGTGGTCAGCCATCTCGCACCGGAGATCCACGTGCACCTGATCTCCGCCATACCCAACGGCCTGACCGTGGAATACATGCCGTGGTCATCGCGGCTGTTCCGCGATGTGCCGCAACCGAAAAACGGCCAGCTGACCGTGCCCCAGCGCCCGGGCCTGGGCCTGGAATTCGACCCCAAGGTTGTCCAGTTCAAATAAACAAGGGGCGGATTACTCCGCCCCTTGTTCCAGCTCTTGCGTTCAGCAGCCCATCACCGGGATTAATCACCGGTCATGAACAGCCGTAACCGGGTTAGCGCACTTGAATACCGCTGCGTTTCACCACATCCGCCCATTTCTTCATGTCGTTGAGCATGAACTTGCGGAATTCTTCGGGCGTGCTGCTGACCGCATCGGAACCGAGGTTGCTCATGGTCTTGATGAACTCAGGTGATTTCACCATCGACACCACTCCAGTGTGTATCTTGGACAGCAGCGGCTTGGGCAGCTTCGCAGGTGCCATCACACCGTACCAGCCCACTACTTCAAAACCTGGCAATGCCTCAGCCATCGCCGGAACGTCCGGTGCGGTGTCTAGGCGCTTGGACGCAGACACCGCGATGGCACGCAGTTTGCCCGCACGCACCTGGCCGAACGCACCGGTCAGCCCCATAAAGTTGTAGTGGTATTCCCCACCGAGGAGGCCGACGATCGCCGGCCCCGTGCCACGGTAAGGGATATGCTGCGCCTTGATACCGGCCATCAGACTGAAGAGTTCGCCCGCAAGATGACCGCCGCTGCCGATGCCCGCGGAGCCGAAGTTGATCGGATCCTTGGTGGTCTTGGCCCACTGCACAAACTCCTTGGCGTTTTTCGCCGGATGCGACGGACTGACGACCAGCAGCAGACCGCCCGAAGTCATCTGGGTAATCGGCGTAAAGTCGTTAACCGGGTGATACGGCAGCTTCGCGATGAGGGCTGCATTCACCGTGTGCTGGTGGTACGGAATAAACAGCGTGTAGCCGTCAGGCGCGGATTCCTGGGTGATCTGGGCCCCGTTCACGCCTGAGGCGCTGCCGCGGTTATCCACGATCGCCTGCTGCCCCCAGACCTTGGTGAGATGGGCCGCGAGCATGCGCGCCAGAAAATCCGTAGTGCCGCCGGGATTTGCCGGCGTGATGATGCGCACCGGGCGATTTGGATACTCCTCCGCCGCCTGCACGGATGCCATCGGTATAGCCAGTCCCAGCGCAACCAGCAGCAACGGTAATGTTTTACGTAAATCAGCAATTTTATGCATCGTTTTCTCCTGTCAATTCATTGCAACGCTCCGGAATATACCGCACCGTGGACGGGGATGCACAGCTCATGCAGTCCAAATGGCGACAATCGCGATTCAGCCACCAAACCCTCCAGGAATGCGGCGTAGCTGTATCATCTCGGCGTCCCGCACCACCTAACACTCACCGCAGGAGAACGATCATGAAATCCCGCATGCTTGTAGCAGCAGCGCTGTGCATGTTCACCAGTATCGCGCAGGCGCAGTCCTATCCGACCAAATCCGTGCGCATCATCGTGCCGTTCGCCCCCGGCGGCGGTTCCGATTTCATTGCGCGTGCCATCTCGCCACCACTGAACAAGGCGATGGGTCAGCAGTTCATCGTCGACAACCGGCCCGGCGCCGGCAGCACGCTGGGCAGTGAAATCGCGTTGAAGTCACCCGCCGATGGCTACACGCTGCTGCTGATTTCAGGCAGCTACACCACGTCGCCCAGTCTTTACAAGAATCTGAAATACGATCCGCTGAATGACATGGTGCCGGTAGTGCAGACGGAAAACGGACCGTACGTGATAACGGTTCATCCTTCGCTGCCTGTGAAGGACGTCAAACAGCTGGTGGCTCTCGCCAAATCCAAACCAGGCCAATTGAACTACGCCAGCACCGGCAACGGCGGCATCACTCACCTGTCCTCGGAACTGTTTGCAATGCGCACCGGCATCAAGATCACGCACATTCCGTACAAGGGCACCGGACCCGGCGTCATCGACACCATCGCCGGCAATACGCAGATGATGGTCGCCGCCGTGTCGGCGGTCATCGGCCACATGCAGAACGGCCGGCTGCGCGGCCTCGCCGTGTCTTCACCCAAACGCCTGCCCGCCCTGCCCGAACTGCAGACCGTAATGGAAGCCGGCTATAAATATCAGGTCAACAACTGGCACGGCGTGATCGCCCCGAAAGGCACACCCAGGGCCATCATTGACAAGCTGAACAGCGAGATCAACAAAGCGGTCAAGGATCCTGATTTCGCCAAACGCATCGCGCAGGACGGACTGGAGCCCGCGGGCGGCACGCCGGAAGCCTTCGGCGAATTGCTCAAGCGCGAAGTCATCGAATGGGGGGAAGTCGTCAAGGCAGCCAAGGTGACTGCCGACTGATCAGCCACCGCACGTTACAATCGCAACACCCACGGCCTCGCGGGGCAAACCTGCGGGGCCGTTTCGTTTGGACGTCACACATTATCAGCATCAATGATCCAGTTTAAAAACCTCACTCTCACCCGCGGCACCCGTGAACTGATCACCGACGCCAGCCTGCAGCTCCACACCGGCTGGCGCGTCGGTCTTACCGGCGCCAACGGCAGCGGCAAATCGAGCGTATTCGCGTTGCTGCGCGGCGAACTGCACTCCGAACGCGGTGACTGCGAAGTTCCCGCGACTTGGCGCATCGCATCGGTCGCCCAGGAAACGCCGGCACTGGATACGCCGGCCATCGCCTACGTGCTCGACGGCGACACCGAACTGCGCGCGCTGGAACACACGCTGGCCGATGCCACACATCATGGCGAACAGTTGGCTGAGTTGCACGCGCGCATGGCAGACATTGGCGGCTACAGCGCGCAGGCGCGCGCTGCCGCACTGCTCGCCGGACTCGGTTTCGCAGATGACGAAATCGAGCGCCCGGTGCGCGAATTCTCCGGTGGCTGGCGTATGCGCCTCAATCTCGCGCAGGCGCTGATCTCGCGTGCCGACCTGCTGCTGCTCGATGAACCGACCAACCACCTCGATCTCGATGCCGTGGTCTGGCTGGAACAATGGCTGGCCGGATTCAAGGGCACGCTGGTCGTCGTTTCGCATGACCGCGATTTCCTCGACGGTTGCGTGACCCACATCGCGCACATCCACGCGGCGCGGCTGACGCTGTACACCGGCAATTATTCGGCCTTTGAAGACGCCCGTGCCGCGCAGCTCGCCGCGCAGCAGTCTACATACGAGAAACAGACCCGCGTCATCGCACATATGGAAGCCTTCGTTGCGCGTTTTCGCGCCAAAGCGACCAAGGCCAAACAGGCGCAAAGCCGCCTGAAGGCGCTGGCGCGCATGGAGCGCATCGCCGCCGCCCACGTCGACACACCATTCGATTTTCATTTTCCGCAACCGGACAGATCACCTAACACATTGATTTATTTAAATAAATCATCAATGGCCTATGGTGAGCACAAAATCCTCAATGACATAGAACTGACGCTGGCACCGGGCGCGCGCATCGGCCTGCTGGGCCCCAACGGTGCAGGCAAATCCACGTTGATCAAACTCCTCGCCGGCGAAACCAAACCCACCAGCGGACAACGTACGGAAGGACGCGGCCTGGTCATCGGTTATTTCGCGCAACACCAGCTCGAACAACTGCGACCCGACGAGTCCCCATTGCAACATCTGCTGCGGCAGGAGCCGCAGGCCCGTGAACAGGATCTGCGTGATTATCTCGGCGGCTTCGACTTTCGCGGTGCAATGGCCGACAGCTCGGTTGCGCCTTTCTCCGGCGGCGAAAAATCGCGCCTGGCGCTGGCACTGATCGTACGCCGCAAACCCAACCTGCTGCTGCTCGACGAACCGACCAACCATCTTGATCTTGAAATGCGCCAGGCCCTGACCGCTGCACTCGCCGAGTACGAAGGCAGCATGGTGCTGGTGTCGCACGATCGCGCGCTGCTGCGCACGGTGTGCGACGACTTCCTGCTGGTATCCGATGGCCGTGTCGAACCCTTCGACGGCGCGGTGGAGGATTACATTGCCTGGCTGGCGGCCCGCCGCGCTGCACGCGCCGGCAACGAGGACACTGCAGCAGGACAGGACAAGGCCGCGCGCAAAGATGCCCGCGCATCAGCCGCCGCCGATCGCCAGAACAGACTCGCCGCGCGCCGGCCGCTGATGAAGGAAATCTCCCGACTCGAAACCGAACTCGCGCGCTGGCAGCAGGAAAAACTGCAGATGGATACCCAGCTCGCCGATCCGGCGTTTTACGCCAACCCGGATCCGGAGCTACTGCGTGCATTGACAACGAAACAGCAGCAGATTGCGCTGGATATTGATGCAGCAGAACATCGCTGGCTGGTTGTCCATGCCGAGTTGGAAGCCATCGGAGAAACTTGAGCCACCACCTTGCCGCCCGAATAATTCAGCATGTTGAGAGTGGCCTGCATTTGCACTGCACTGGCATTGCTGCCAGTGCCCGCTATCGCCGAGAATGCAGGTCTGCACCTCACCGGCACCCCCACTGACAGGACTACAGCCATGAAGCCGGATCAATATTTCAATACCCTGAAGCCGCCTGAGACGCCCAACCACTGGCTGATCGCGCCAGCAGACTTTGTCGTCAAACCGGATGCAACAGCACCTGTTTTCGAAATGTCGGCGGCCGATCTGCGTGTCGCCTTCAAGTCGATTGCGCTGCAGTCCCGGGGAATCACGCTGGTTGACGAGTCGCCCAACAGCATGCAACTCGTCGCCACCACGCTGGTTTTTCGCTACAAGGATGACATTCGGGTCCGCTTCATTCCGCTGGCGCGCCAGCAATCGACACTGGCCATCTATTCCGCATCGCGTGTCGGATACTGGGACATGGGCACCAATAGACGCCGGCTGGAATCCTGGATTGACCAGCTGCGGCGCGCGCCGTCACCCACTCCACCCGGTCGTGACTGACGTTCTCACGGGGGCTCCACAAATGGGAAAGCCCCGCGAACTATGCGCAGGGCTTCGTAGATCAGCCACTTCATGTGGCCTCATGCCGCCACGTTAGCGTGGCGTATGCCGGTCCGTCATGACCGGCTTCAGAGTGAAATTTTCGTATGGTTCATCGATAGATTCGACCTCGTTTCCGGCTCAACACCAAGCCTGAATCTCCCCGCAGGGATGGAGGCAGCGCATCTCGCGCGATCAGCGATGCCGTTTGCTCCGGCGCCCCAAATCGGAATACCCCTCAAACATAGTGTCGAAGGTGGTCGCGCCCAGTCCGCTTCAGGTACACCCGCAACTAGGGGTGCGCGCAACAGCGAATCATCAAGGCAGCAACCGGATCAGAGGTTAGTTCGAGAACCTATCCCGACTCGGATCACCGCAGCAATTTCAGTTGACTCCTTTCGCGCATCACAGTCAATAGCTATTGCTCAATATTTCCAACAGCAGATGCATTAGGTCACGAAACGATCCAATTAAGCGCATTGGCATCGCACAGGAATTTATATTTAAAACTCAACGCGTAATGACCACTTTCTGATACAACCCGCCGAAATACGTTTGTTTGGCTATATTTGCGGGTTGCAGGCCCAGCGGCAACCAATCGCTGATCTCCCGCCGCCACATGTCCAGTGCGAAGGGTTCCAGCCATTTCAGCACCGGCAGCATTACGTAGCGGAAGGGATTCAGGTAACGCGGCCGGTGATAATCGACGAAGATCACCTTGCCACCCGGCTTCACGACACGCAGCGCCTCGGCAATGGTCCTGATCCGCGCGGCCTCCGGCTGCTCATGCAGCAGGAAGAACAGCACCACATAATCATAGCTGGCATCCGCAAATACCAGATCGCCAGAATCCTGATGATGCAGCGCGACGCGCGGATGGCCTTTCAGTTTGCGGGTCAGATTTTCGAGCTGCACCGGTGCGACATCGGCGACATCGGCGAAACCCCGTGTCCCCAGTCGTTGCGCCAGTCGCGCCGTGAAATCGCCGTAGACGCAAGCGACCTGCAACACGTCGCCGGCAATGGGTGCGCCGAGCTCGGCAAAAGCGGCGTCGCGCAAGCGTGCGTAATTGCCCCACAGGATCAGGTTGACCAGCCATTGCCGCTCAAAAAAACGCACTGCATTAGGGTGGATATAAGCCCACCAGTAGGTCTGTACGAGATAGGCAGGCAGCACCGGCACGCTGACCGCTACCGCAGATCGTTCTCGTCGACGTGCAACCACGGACTTGGTCATGTCAGATCCTCAGCAGGTAGTAAACAGCAGCGATGCTGCCGATGGCGGCGGCCAGGTAAACCGCAATGGCAACCTGATGATCCGCACGGACACCCAGGTCATGCAGGGTAATGCGCAGGCGATGGGCGGCATGCCACAGCGACAAAAACAAGACAGCAAATATTGCCGTCTTGCCTGCCCAGTGCGCACAGAAGGCATACAGCCGATCGTAGGTCAGCACTTCCGGCATGACACCAACAGCCGGAAGCAATGTCACGATCACCAATGCCGGCACCACGAATGCGGTCACCGTGCCACCAGCCGCGAACAGCCCCCACACCACCGGTTTGTTGGATTTAGCCATGTTCAGACCACCCCCGCCAGCAGCAGTACTATTGCCGTGACGGCCAGCCACCCAACGTAGTGCGCGCCGATGATGACTTTACCGGGCAGGAAGTCCTCACCGATCTGCATTGGCATTGCCTTGGGCGTCACGTTGAACCAAGTCATCGAGTGATAAACGGCAAACACCAGGATTATCAGCTGGAAAACGACGCCCGCCGGACTGGTCAACGACTGCAGAAATGACTCATACGCCTGCCGCCCTTCGGACATCCGCCGCAGGCCAACCAGCAGCACCACTGCGTAAGCGCCGATGAACACACAGGTAATCTCACGTGCCATATAGCGCAAATAGCGCGATTGGCGCAGAAACCAGCCGTAGCGCGACATTTCGCGCCGGTATGGTTGTCCGCCGGGGATCATTTGCGGGTCCATGGCATCAGGTGCTCCTGATACCAGTCCACTGTGCTCTTGATCTTGACCTGCTGCAGCGCGCCGGCCGGATCCACATGTTCGGGGCAAACCTCCGAGCACGCACCGACGAAGGAACAGGTCCACACTCCCTCATCCGCCGCGATTTCCTGCTGACGCGCGTCGCGCCCCCCATCCCGCGAATCCTGGTTGTAGCGGTGTGCCAGCGCGATCGCCGCGGGCCCGATGAACTGCGGTGACAGGCCATATTCAGGACAGGCCGCGTAACACAGCATGCAGTTGATGCACAGCGTGTACTGCTTGTACTTCTTCAGTTCCGCCGGCGTCTGCAGGTGTTCGCCGTCAGCGACCGCTTTCTCCGCCTTCGGGATCAGGTACGGCTTCACGCGTTTGAGCTTGGTGACGAAGTCGTCGATAACGGTCACCAGATCGCGTTGGATGGGGAAGTTTGCAAGCGGCTCGACACGGATCACCCCGGGGTAATCGCGCAGGAACGCCTTGCACGCCAGCTTCGGCTCACCATCAATCATCATGCCGCAGCTGCCGCATACCGCCATATGACAGGACCAGCGATAGCTCAGCGTCGGGTCGATAGTCTCCTTGATGCGGTTCAGCGCATCGAGCACAACCCACTCTGCTTCGCACTCCACGGTGTATTGCTGAAAATACGGCACAGCATCCGTTTCCGGGTTGTAGCGCAACACTTCCAGTGCAACCTGGCGTCGGCTCATTTGTGCGCCCCCGAATAGTCGCGCACGCCCGGCTGCGAACGGGTGATCACCACATTGCGATATTCGATTCCCGGCGACTCACTCCCGCGGTAAGCTGCCAGCGTATGCCGCAGATAGTTCGCGTCATCACGAGCAGTGAAGTCTATCCGTTGATGGGCGCCGCGTGATTCACGTCGCGCCAGCGCGCTCGCTGCGACCGCCTCGGCGCTGTCTAGCATCGAGCCCAGTTCCAGCGCCTGCAGCAGGTCAGTGTTGTAAACGTTGGTCTTGTCGTGCAGCGCCACATCTGCATAGCGCCGGCGCAACTCCGACAGCCGCGCGCACGCCAGCGCAAGACCGTCGCCGCTGCGATAAATCCCGGCGTGCTGTTCCATGATCGCCATCATTTCACCGCGCAGCCCGGCAACGGATTCCGCGCCGATCTTCCGGTCGAACAGCGCGCGCAATCGCGCCTGCGCCGCCGCTGCCTGCGCGGCCAGCGCCGCATCATTGACGGCACCCCTGGCCGATGAGAGATATTCAGTGGCGCTGCGTGCCGCACGCCGCCCGAATACCAGCAATTCAGTCAGCGAGTTTGAGCCGAGGCGGTTGGCGCCGTTGATGCTGACACAGGCACATTCACCAGCCGCAAACAGCCCGGAAAGCGGTGTTGCCGCATTGATGTCGGTGTCTATGCCGCCCATCATGTAGTGGACTACAGGGCGCACCGGAACAGGGTCAGTGACCGGATCAACGCCGAGATAACTTACGGCCATATCGCGCACCAGCGGCAAACGCTCATTGATCTTTTTCTCGCCCAGATGGCGCATATCAAGCAGCATGCAGTCGCCCCACTGCGTAGACACCATGTTGCCTTTTTTCTGCTCATGCCAGAACGCCTGGCTGACGCGGTCGCGGGGCCCGAGCTCCATGGTTTTCAGCGCCGGCCGACCGATTGGGGTTTCAGGGCCCATTCCATAGTCCTGCAGAAAGCGATAGCCATTCTTGTTGACCAGTATGCCGCCCTCACCACGACAGGCCTCGGTCAATAGCGTCCCGGTATTGGGCAGGCCGGTCGGGTGATACTGCACGAACTCCATGTCCTTCAGCGCCACCCCTGCGCGATAAGCCAGCGCCATACCGTCGCCGGTCTTGATGGCCCCATTGGTAGTAAACGGGAACATGCGGCCGGCACCACCGCCGGCGATAATCACAGCACCAGCCTGGAACAACTTCATTTGCCCGCTGCGCATCTCGATCGCCGTAAAACCCCGACAGCACCCGTCGTCGACGATCAGGTCGGTCACGTAGTATTCGTCATAGCGCTCAATCGAAGGAAACTGCAGAGAAGTCTGGAACAACGTGTGCAGAATATGGAATCCGGACTTGTCCGCCGCGAACCAGGTGCGCTGTTTGATCATCCCGCCAAAAGGCCGCACCGCCACCGATCCATCAGGCTCGCGGCTCCACGGGCATCCCCAGTGCTCGAGCTGGACCAGTTCCCGAGGCGCCTCTCGAACGAAAATATCCACCGCATCCTGATCGCATAACCAGTCCCCGCCGCCGACGGTATCGTTGAAATGCTGCTCCAGGCTGTCATCCGACTTGATGACTCCGGCAGCGCCGCCCTCGGCGGCACAGGTGTGGCTGCGCATCGGATAAACCTTGGAGACCAGCGCAATACGCAGCCCGGGACTCGCCTCCGCGAGTTCAATTGCGGCGCGTAACCCGGCGCCTCCGGCGCCCAAAATGGCTACATCCGTGCGTATCGTTTCCAATTTGCCCCTAAATCCCAGGATCCCCGGGGAAGTTCGTGTGAACGCACCCTAGCAACACCATCGACCGCATAAACAGGAATCTGATTTGAGGCTAGGCTAGCCGAGCCACATGACAGTCAACTTGATATAGATTAAGGTTTTGGCAATTCCTCTTTGCGCTGCGGCCGAAGTTGCACAACCAGCAGCACAGACGCCGCGCGGCGCGAGTCGTGCGGGCGCCGTAATGCGATGAGGTCGATGAGGTCGATGAGGCTTTGTATGCTATTTTCAGGAATGGTACGCACTGCGGCAGCGTCCATCCCCGCCACCTGATTCCTGGAAGAAGATTCACCTATGAGTTCACCTATGAGTACTGAGTCATTGCGTTTGGGTTTACTGGGCTACGGTGAGGCAGCAGCCCGCTTCGCCAAGGATTTCTCGCAGGCCGGTATCACCCAC
>JBBKXO010000195.1:0-2681 GCA_037969525.1 Burkholderiales bacterium
ACGCACTCCAGTCCGTCAATGACGTTGTCCGACGTTGCCGCCAGCATGATTTCCGCCATGGTGTTCACGCCCAGGCCGAAACCATGGCCAACCACGCAGCGGATGCCCGCGGCTTCCGCGGTGGCTATCATGCGTCGCGTGTTGTGAAAGCCGCCCTGCTTCATGACCTTGACCTTGACGATGTCGGCCGCATCCATGCGGATGATGTTGATCAGGCTAGCGTGGTCAGTCACGGACTCGTCCGCCATGATGGGCACGCCCACCGCATTCGCCGCCTTGCGCACCCGCGCCATGCCCGCGATGTCATCCGCCGGCACCGGCTGCTCAAACAACTGCAGACCGTACGGCGCCATCAGTTCCGCCAGCTTGATCGAGGTATCCGCGTCGTAACCCGCGTTGGCATCAATGCGGATGTTGAATTCGGGGCCCACCGCCTCGCGCACGGCCTTGATACGGTCACGGTCGGCATGGATGTCGCCGCCAACCTTGATCTTGGCGGAACGGAAACCCTGTTTCTGCCAGCCCAGCGTTTCCTTCGCTGCAGCGTCCGGCGGCTGTATGCCGATCCAGGCATTGAACAGCAGCCGCTCCTTCACTGCACCGCCGAGATAGGTGTACACCGGCATCCCGGCCACCCGCGCCGACAGATCCACGCAGGCCATTTCGATGGTCGCCTTGGCATCGAGAAAATCCGGAACCACAGATTCGATTTTCGCGATGATGCGATGCACATTGGTCGGATCCATGCCGATGACCGAGGGCGCCAACCGCGACGCTATCATCGCCAGGCAGTCTTCTATGCTTTCCTTCGAATAACCCGGTGTCGGATCAATGTTGCCGTAACCGATCGCACCACCCGTGGCGGTGATGCGCACCACCGCACTCTTCACCACGGACTTCGACAGATAGGCGTTCTTGAATTCCATGACCAGCGGCATCGCTACCCCGAACACTTCGACGCGCTCTATTTTGAGGTTACTCATGCTGCCGTTCCTTTCAGATTCCAGTCCGGGTGCAACTGCAGGTAAGGAATCAACCCTCCCGCGGCAAGCAGCGCCTGCACCGCGGCCGGTAGCGGCGGCACGGTGCGATTGATGCCGCGTGCCGCAACGGCCACCCGCCCGGCAATCAGGTCGATTTCGATGACATCACCGGCGACCATGCCTTCGATGTCGCACTCGATCACCGGCATGCCATTGTTGATGGCATTGCGGAAGAACTGCCGGCCGAATGACGGCGCGACGATGGCTGCCACGCCCATCAGGTGCATCACGTGCACGGCCTGCTCACGCGAGGAATTGATGCCGAAATTTTTCCCGGCGACCAGCACGTCGCCTTTTTTGAACCCTGCTGCAAAACCCGGCGCAATCTGCTCGAAGGCGCACTGCGCTATGTATGCCGTGTCTTTCCCCGGCAGATACTTGCTGGAGCAATGGACATCCGTATTGATTTCGTCGCCCAGCACCCGGGCGCTGCCTTTGATGATGTTCATGGGTAGATCCTTATTCATTTACTGCCAAGTCATTTACCGCAAAATCATTTACCGCCAAGATTCATTTTGATACCCGCTCGACGGGTACGCCAAGAGCGCCAAGAAAAACCAAACCCACACAAAACCTGCGGGAAGCCAAGAGTGAAGCTCGGTCTTCTGCTAATGCGCTCATTCTCTGTTGCTCTTGATTCTCTTGGCGCTCTTGGCGTCTTGGCGGTGAACGGTTTTTAAGCCGCGGCGCGCCAGTCGCCGCCGGCCACCGTGCGGGCATCGGTGATGACACCGGTCAGCGCCGAAGCTGCCACCGTAGCCGCCGATCCAATCCAGATTTCCGATTTGGGGTTGCCCAGCCGCCCCTTGAAATTGCGATTGGCGCTGGAAATCACCACCTGATCGTCACCGGCGATGTAATGCCCGGTAATGTTCACGCAGGTACCGCAGCCTGCAGCCTCTACCGAGGCGCCGGCTGTGGTGAGAATATCGAACAGCCCCTCGCGCAGCGCCGCCAGATAAATGGCCCGCGATGCCGGGGTGATGATCATGCGCACGCCCTTCGCCAGTCTTTTGCCCTTCAGAATGGCTGCCGCCTGGCGGATATCGTCCAACCGGCCGTTGGTGCAGGTGCCAATCAGCGCAACCTGGATTTTCTTGCCGCTTACATCAGGCACCGCCACCACATCATCAATGTTGTGCTGGCGGGCCACTTGCGGTGCAAGTTTCGCGGTATCGATGACTATGCTTTGAACATAAGTCGCATCGGCATCAGCCCGCACCGGCCTCGGCGTTGCAGCGCCGTGCGCTTTCAGCCAGGCAAATGTTTTGTCGTCCGCTTCAAGCAATGCAGCCTTGGCGCCCAATTCGGCGGCATGGTTGGACAAGGTCATGCGGTCGTCTATCGCCATGGCCGCGACACCTGAACCGCAGTATTCCAGCGCGCGGTAATTGGCACCTTCCGCACCCAGCTTGCCCAACATGGTCAGCGTGACATCCTTGGCCCACACGCCCGGCTGCAAGGCACCCTTCAGTTCGATCCGGATCGTCTCCGGCACGCGGAACCACAGCTTGCCGGTCATCATTACTGCCGACACGTCCGTGCCCTCGACGCCGGTACCGAAGGCATTGAACGCGCCGTAGGTCGTCGAATGCGTATCAGTACCAACAACCAAATCGCCACAGGTCAGGTGACCGC
>JBBKXO010000196.1:0-4897 GCA_037969525.1 Burkholderiales bacterium
GCGCAGCACCGACGCTGCGTCTGCCGTGTTCTTGCTATAAAGCGCGCCTCCCGGAAATCCTTATGTCCATTGCGGACCCAAGCCGTATGCGGCTGGTAACACCCCCGGAAGTTGCTGCCTTTGTTATTGCTGCAGTATCAAGGTCCTGCACATCGTGTCCGATGTTAATGGACATGATGATGCGATCTCGCTGCTGCGCATCTGCCTGGGCTTCAAAAAAAACGTCCACGCTGAAATCATGGCAGGGAATATTTTTCTCTTCGAACAATCTTCGCAGGCCGGCCATGCCGCAGGAGCCTATCGCGAGCAGCAGCAACTCACCCGAAGTGCAGCCTACGTCAGTGCCATTCTCATCCTTGGGTCGGTCAGTCACTACTGCATGATGGCGCGCAGTGCCGAGGAGTTGCTTGCCGGTCACCTGACGTACATTGACTTTTTGTTCCATGATGTTCGATCCCGATCAGCGTTCGATTGGCAGCCCGACCACGTTTCCCCATTCAGTCCATGAGCCGTCATACACTTTTACCCGTTCCAGTCCGACGATCTGGGTAAGGGCCAGATACAGTACCGTTGCACGGTGGCTGAGCCGGCAGTAAACAATGATGTCTTTATCCGGTACAGCACCGCAGGCATCGACCAGGGACTGCAATTCATCACGGGACTTCAGGGTCTTGGTGGCTGTCAGCAGGTCGTCAAAAAAGAGATGGCGTGCTCCCGGTATGCGTCCGTAACACATGGCGCCCACGTCCGGCCCCCCGGTGGCGCCTACCCGTTCGCCGCGGAACTCCTCGTGCGATCTGCCGTCGAGCAGCAATGTCTGATCATTACCCAGCTTCTTCAACACGTCATCGCGCAGGATACGCATGCCTTCGACCCGTGCGACCGGCCGGTATTTTTTTGCCGGTCGGGGCGGCGGTACGTCGGTGACGAGAGGTCGACCTTCTTCCGCCCATTGATAACGCGCGCCATCGAGTATGCGCACCTTTTCATGACCGCAATAACGAAAGACCCACCAAGCGTAAATGCCGAACTGTACGCCCTCGCCATAAAACACCACGGTGGTGTCGTTATCGATGCCGGCTGCGCCGAGGCGCCGCGCGAACTCATCAGGCGACGGGAAATCGCGCATATGTGTTTCCCACAGCATGTCTTTCCATTTCCATGGGTGCGCACCGGGCACATGGCCTGCTTTGTACGCCTGCAGATTATCCTGCCCAAGCCCGGCGATCTCAATCAGGCAGACGTTGGGATCCTTGCTGTGGGCGGCGACCCATGCCGGGTCAACCAGTACAGCAGATTTCTGGTTTGCTTTCGAGTTCACTTCGTTCCTTTCATCGTGGTGGCGGGCCGCATGCGGGATGCAGCACAAATATGCATGATTTCAGTTGATGCTCAGGCCCAACGCTTTCGTGACACGTGTCCAGCGGATGATTTCACTGGTTACGAATTGCGCGGCTTCAGCAGGAGTACTGCCTACCGGGATGGCCCCTTTGGCCACCAGTTGTCCATGGACTTCCGGTGCACGCAAAGTTTTAACAATCTCTTCGTTCAGGAATGCAATGGTTTTTCCAGGTGTTGCAGCCGGTGCAAGGAGTGTGAAACTAACACTAGCTTCCACGCCCGGCAAACCGGTTTCGAGTATGGTGGGCACTTCCGGCAGTGCAGGGGAACGTTTTGCAGCCGCAACCCCAAGTGGCCTGAGCCTTTTTTGAAGGACATGGGGCATGACCGAGGGCATTGCGGAAAACATCATCTGTATCTGACCTCCGAGCAGATCTATCAGCGCAAGCCCGATTCCCTTATATGGAATATGCACGATGTTAATGCCGGCGGCGCTTTTCAGCAGTTCTGCGGCAAGGTGTGCCCCTGTGCCCTTGCCGCCTGAACCGAAATTGAGTTGCCCCGGTTTGGCTTTCGCCAGCGCTATAAGGTCATTAACGCTACGCACCGGCAGCGAAGGATGCACGACCAGGATTACAGGTACCTCTGCGACAATGGAGATGGCTGAAAAATCTTTCTCGGTATTGTAAGGAAGCTTGCGCAAGCTTGGATTGGTGACATGGCTGGCGGTTACCATCAGCAGCGTGTAGCCGTCAGAGGGAGCCTGCGCAACCAGTTCTGTGCCAATTGCGCCACCTGCGCCGCCACGATTATCAACAACCACCTGCTGGCCGATTTTTTCTGAGAGATTGCGTGCGATTACCCGCGTGACGATATCGACATTGCCGCCGGCGGCAAATGGCACGATCAGCCGAACCGGTTTTGAGGGAAAACGATCGGCCCCCAGCGCGCCTGCTGATAAAGCTGACAATGTTGCAGCTATAAATGCTGAAGTTACTGCTTTATGCATGGTCAATTTCTTTTGAATACTTTTGTGCTACCGCGCCGCGGTTACTGCTATTTCATGATCTTTCCGGTGTTCTGGTCGATGCGTACCCGCGGGCGTTTTTCCAGATCGGTGCCGGTGACCCGCAGATAGCAGCAGTTGGCAGGCGTGTAGGTTGAGTGAAGCTGGCTGCCCCAGTAGGTGCCGACCTGGCCCTTTTCGAGTTTGTATTTGCTCTTGATATCGATTTTTGCGTTGTCCGGATCCGTGCCGTCATCAAGACGGTTGTATTCGGTCATCTCGGTGTAATCGTGCACCTGGGCGTAGAGCGCCCAGGAATCGCCGTGGTCATGAGCGGGCGAGTGGCGGGGTTTCTCAGCCCGATAGCCGAGCACTTCAAAGCCTAGTTCGGGGTCAACAAATAGCCGACGCGGGCCGTACTTGATGTCCGGGTGAAAATGTTCAGCCACGAAATCCGGGTTACTAACCAGGATTTCCATTTTCTTGCGGACCTGATCTACGCCCGCCGGGCCGGGATCTGCTTTTAGCAGAGAGCGTGTTTCATTACAGAATGCTTCAAGGGTGTCAGGCATGGATTTGTCCTTTGGCTGTTTAGTTGATAGGTATGCCGGCTGCTTTGACCACCTGGCCCCAGCGCTCGATTTCGGAATCGAGAAATTTCCGGAATTCATTCGGGGTGGTACTGTCGGGAGTCACGCCGAAAAACGCAAAACGTTCCCTGGTGGCGGGCGCGGCAAGAATCTGTACCAGCCCAGCGTTCATCTTTTTGATGATCGCTTCGGGAGTCCGTGCTGGGGCCTAGACGCCGATCCAATTGGTTACTTCAAAGCCGGGAACGCCGGCTTCCGCCATGGTGGGCACGTCCGGCAGGAACGGCGAACGCTCCGGGGAAGTTACAGCCAACGCTCGCAGCTTGCCTGTTTTTATCATGGACAGCGTCGCGGGCAACCCGGGAAACATCAGTTGGACCTCTCCCGCAACCAATGCGGAAACGGCCGGGCCGTTGCCCTTGAAGGATACCCCAACCATTTTTACGCCCGTTTTGAGCTTGAACAGTTCGCCGGAAAGGCTCGCGGTGCTGCCAATTCCGCCAAAACCGAAGTTTAGGTCCGCCGGCCTGCGCTGGGCCAGCTGTACTAGATCTTTTACGGACTTTACCGGCAGCGAGGGATGTACGATCAGCATGTTCGGCTCTTTGGAGATCAGGGATATCGGAATGAAATCCTTGCGCGGATCGTAGGGTAGTTTCTTGAACAGGCTTACATTGCTGCTGAACGTAGTGGGCGTGATCAGCAGCGTATATCCGTCAGCCGGAGCTTGGGCCACGATTTCGGTTCCAATAAGGCCCGATGCGCCACCGCGGTTATCCACGATGACTTGCTGGCCCCAGGCCTCGAAAAGTTTCTGGCCGATGATGCGTGCCGAGGTATCGACGCCGCCACCGGGTGCCGTGGGCACCACGAATCGGATCGGCTTGGCAGGAAAGCTCGTTGCGGAATTGCCCTGCGACCATGCAGGATTAGAGGCGAGTGCTGCCAGCAGAGTGACTATGGCAGCGGTACAGTTTGTTTTCATGATTTCCTCCAGAAATCTTATTCATGTTGTACGCGTGCCTGGCATCGCGACGACCTTGGTATTGGTGGTCATGAAGGGTTGGATCCGCAGCATGCGAATCGTAGACCTGCGGTATCGCTACCGGGGTGCGGCAATTCTCCCAAAACCGCCCCAACGAGGCTAAGCCCTGTCTTCCATGAAAGACAAGGGAGGGAACCGTGATTTAGTTGGAGAAATCCATCATCGCAACGCAACAGGGGCTTCCCGGTTGCGATATGCTGCAGGGGCAATTTGGAAGTACTGTCGGAAGCGTCTGGTAAAATAGGCTTCATCCTCGAAGCCGGTGGCGTTGGCGATTTCGGAGATCCGCAACGTCGTGTAAGTCAGCAGTTCCCGCGCTTTTTCCATGCGCCTGGAAGTGACCAGGCTGGTGAAGGTTTTGCCGGTTTCGTGCTTGAGCAGGTTGGTCAGATAATTGGGTGACAGGTTGGCCGCGCCAGCGGCCTGGGCCAGCGTAATGCGTCCTGACAGATTTTCCCGGATGTAGCGCATGATGCGCGCCAGGGTCTGTGGATGGCTGCGCTGCTGCGCGTGGCCATCGACGCACGCCAGCTTCTTTTCATGACGCTCACAGACTGTACTGATCAACAGCATCAGGTTGGCACGAATGATGTCACGTGAAAACAGCGACCGCCTGACGTGTTCATCCATCATCGTCGTGCAGGCCTTTTTCGCCATTTTCAGGTCGGCGCCTTTCAGCACAAAATCCGTCGCGTCCTGAAACAGAAAAGGTGCCAGCAGCGGCGCCTGTGCGATGGACACACTCTCCAGTTCCAGCGGATCGACGTTCAGTTCCGGGAAGAGAAAGTGCTGCTGGAAATTGATGACAAAGAAACGCGACCTCTGGGCGTGACCGCCCAGGTGAGCGCGATAGGGCAGTACAAAAGCCAGAGACCCCGGTTCCAGCCAGCGCTCCGTGGTTCCAATATATTGTTG
>JBBKXO010000197.1:0-5449 GCA_037969525.1 Burkholderiales bacterium
CCAGTGCACCATCACGCCGAGGTTGACCACTTCATAGTTGTTGCACTGGAGCACCACGGCGACGATGTTCTTGCCGATGTCGTGCACGTCGCCCTTGACCGTGGCCAGCACGATCTTGCCCTTGGTCCGGATGTCCCCCGTGCGCGCCTTCTCCTCTTCAATGTACGGTATCAGATGCGCCACCGCCTGTTTCATCACCCGCGCCGACTTGACGACCTGCGGCAGGAACATCTTGCCGGCACCGAACAGATCGCCCACGACATTCATGCCGTCCATCAGCGGCCCTTCGATGACCTGGATCGGACGGCCACCTTCGGCGTCGATTTTCAGGCGCATTTCCTCGGTATCTTCGACGATCCAGTTGGTGATGCCGCGCACCAGCGCATGAGTCAGCCGCTCGCCGACCGGCGCTTCGCGCCACGCCAGGTCTTCGACCACAACCTTGCCCTTGCCCTTGACCGATTCCGCGAACGTCACCATGCGCTCGGCGGCATCGGGCCGCCGGCTGAATATGATGTCTTCCACGCGCTCGAGCAGGTCCTTGGGGATCTCGTCATAAACACCAAGCTGTCCGGCGTTGACGATGGCCATGGTCAGCCCGGCCTTGATGGCGTGATACAGGAACGCCGTGTGGATGGCTTCGCGCACGGCGTCATTGCCGCGGAACGAGAACGATACGTTCGACAACCCGCCGCTGACCCGCGCATAACGCAGGTGCTCGCGTATCCAGCGCGTAGCCTCGATGAAATCAATGGCGTAGCGGTTGTGCTCCTCGATGCCCGTCGCTATCGCGAATATGTTGGGATCGATGATGATGTCTTCGGGTGCGAAGCCAACTTCATCGACGAGGATGTCATAAGCCTGTTTCGAGATGCGGATCCGGCGCTCATAGGTATCCGCCTGCCCCTGCTCGTCGAACGCCATCACCACGACCGCGGCTCCATAACGGCGCGCCAGCCGCGCCTGCTGCTTGAAGGGCTCTACGCCCTCCTTCATGCTGATTGAGTTGACGATGCACTTGCCCTGCACGCACTTCAGTCCGGCTTCGATGACTTCCCATTTCGAGGAGTCGATCATTACCGGCACCCGAGAAATGTCGGGTTCGGAAGCAATCAGGCTGAGGAAGGTGGTCATCGCCGCCTTCGAGTCGAGCATGGCTTCGTCCATGTTGACGTCGATCACCTGCGCACCGGTTTCGACCTGCTGACGCGCCACCGAAACGGCTTCAGCGTAATTGCCGGCGAGGATCAGTTTCGCAAATGCTTTCGAGCCAGTGACGTTGGCACGCTCGCCGACGTTGACGAACAGCGTATCGTCGCCAATGTTCAGTGGCTCCAGCCCCGACAAACGGGTCCGCTTCTCGATCTGCGGCACCTTGCGCGGCGGCACATCCTTCACCGCCTGCGCGATGGCGCGGATATGCGCCGGCGTGGTGCCACAGCAGCCGCCGGCGATGTTGATGAATCCGCTTTGCGCAAAATCGAGCAGATAGGACGCCGTCTGTTCCGGCGATTCATCATAACCGGTGGGAGCCAGCGGATTGGGCAGGCCGGCATTGGGGTAGGCACAGACGTACGTATCCGCAACCGTGGAAATTTCTTCGATATACGGGCGCATCAGCTGCGCACCCAGCGCGCAATTGAGTCCTATGGTCAGCGGCCGCGCATGACGCACCGAATTCCAGAACGCCTCGGGCGTCTGTCCCGACAGCGTGCGGCCCGAGGCATCGGTGATGGTTCCGGAAATCATCACCGGAATTTCGAGTTTGTGGTCCGCGCAGTACTGGTCGATGGCGAACAGCGCAGCCTTGGCGTTCAGCGTGTCGAATATGGTCTCGACCAGGAACAGGTCGGCACCTCCGTCAACCAGCCCGCGTATCGCCTCGGTGTAAGCGGCGACCAGCAGGTCGAAGCTGGTGTTGCGGAATCCCGGGTCGTTGACGTCCGGGGAAATCGACGCCGTGCGGTTGGTCGGCCCCAGCGCGCCGGCGACAAAGCGCGGCCGTGATGGATCCTTCGCCTCGTACGTGTCGGCCGCCGCGCGCGCCAGTTTGGTCGCCTCCACGTTCAGTTCATACACCAGATCTTCCATGTGGTAATCCGCCATGGCGATCGAGGTTGAGTTGAAAGTATTGGTTTCGATGATGTCGGCGCCGGCATCAAGATACTGCTCGTGAATCTCGCGCAGTATCTGCGGCTGGGTCAGCGCCAGCAGATCGTTATTGCCCTTGACCTCATGTGCGAAATCCTTGAAGCGCTTGCCGCGATACGCCGCCTCATCCAGCTGGTAGTTCTGGATCATGGTGCCCATCGCGCCGTCAAGGATCAGGATGCGGCGTGACAACAGTTCGGGCAGACGCTGGATGCGGGGATTACTCATGGCAACTGGGGACTCGGTGGCGCGCAATCAGGATTGCGGTGGGGTCAAAAAAGCACGAATTTTATCATGGGCTTAGCGCATGCCCCTGGGTTTGGCCCGGAGTCGGCGCGGGCCTATAATGCGCCTTCCCTATTGCACAGCATGCCCGCCATGAAACATCTGGAACCTAAAGCAGCCCACGAATTCCTGAAGAAAAATCCGAACTCGGTGTTTATCGATTGCCGCAGCGAAATGGAATACCTGTTCGTGGGCCATCCCGCCGGGGCCATACACGTGGCGTGGAACGACGGTCCGAACTGGGAAATCAATCCGCATTTCGTCGCGCACGTCAAAAAAGCCGCCAGCGTGGATCGGCCGATCATCGTCATCTGCCGCAGCGGCAACCGCTCGCTCGACGCGGGACATGCGCTGGAAGAAGCCGGCTTCACGCAGGTTTATAACGTGCTGCACGGCTTCGAAGGCGAACTCAACGACAATCATCACCGGGGTTCAAAAACCGGCTGGCGTCATGAAGGCCTGCCGTGGGAGCAGTGCTGACGGCGTGAGCAGGTTGGTTGCGCAGCCGGCACACCATATAAATATCAATAAAAACCATTAGTTATATTATTTTCCAGCATTGCCCGCCAGCCAGTCGCTAATGCAGGCACGCACCGCGTTGTAATCGTGCTGTTTTTCAAAGTAATGGTGGATCTCGCCCTTGCGCAGACCCGCCTGCATCGCGCGATTCATGTTTTGGCCGCTGACGATGATACGCAGCGTATCGGGATGCAGCACCGCAGCCTGCGCCAGAAATTGCGCTCCGTGCATGCCGGGCATGGAGAAATCCGAAACCATGACATTGACCGCGCGGGTGCGCAGTACGGCCAGCGCCGCCTCGCCGGTGGCTGCGGTCAGCACCTCGTAACCGTCAGTCCGGAGCGCACGCATCGACAAGATCAACACTTCCGGCTCATCATCGACCAGCAATACGACGCTGCGCCCCGCGTAGGCGGCGGGGGCCCCGCCAGCCACAGCCAGTCGAGCCGCCGGCACCGCTGCTGCTACAGTGACGCGGGCGGCAGGGCGGCTGCCCAGCGTGAAGAAAAACGTTGCGCCCTTGCCGACCTCAGCTTCAGCCCAGGCTTCGCCGCCGTGTCGCCGCACGATCCGTCGCACAGTGGCCAAGCCGACGCCGGTACCTGGGAATTCCCGTTCGGAGTGCAGGCGCTGAAACGCGTCGAACAGGCGGTCGATCTGCGCCATGTCAAAACCGGCGCCGTTATCGCGCACAAAATAGGTGGTCACGCCATCACGCTGTTCGGTGCCGAATTCGATCAATGCGTTATCTTTTCTGCCGCTGAACTTCCAGGCATTGTGGAGCAGATTCACCAGTGCGGAGCGCAGCAGCCCGGCATCGCCTTTGACGCGCATCCCGGGCGTGATGCGGAAAGTCACGATGCGCTCCGGCTGCTCGCGACGCAGTTCCTCGGCTATGCCGCCCGCGATTTCGCTGAGATCCACCGCCGTCAGGTTCAACTCTGCACGCATCACGCGTGACAAACGCAGCAAATCTTCAATCAGCCCGGCCATGCGCAGGGCGGCACCGCGGATGCGCTGGAGATAGCCCTGACCCTGGGCGTCGAGCCGGTCCGGATAATCTTCCAGCAACGCGGTGGCCATGCCGTCGATATGCCGCAGCGGAGCGCGCAAATCATGTGATACCGAGGAGGCAAACTCCTCAAGTTCTTCATTGGCGCTGGTCAACTGCGCAGTACGCTCGGCGACCCGCGCTTCCAGCGCGGCATTGAGTTTTTCCACTTCCATGGAGCGGCGTTTGAAGTCCGTGACGTTGCGGCTGATTGACACCACGCCGATCACGTCGCCGGCGATGCCGCGCAGCGGTGTCTTCGTGGTGATGTACCAGCTGGGATTTTCCGGCGCGCCATCGACGTCTTCTCGCGGGCTGCTGGGCTGGCCGGTGGCAAGCACGGCAAGGTCTTCTTCATTATGCCTTCCGACTTTTCCGGGTATCTGCAGATCCTGGTTTTCCATGCCGGTGACATCGCTGTGATCCGGCGCATGGGTTTTGCGCCAGGCCTCATTGGCCAGCATGATGCGCATGTCCCGATCCCTGACGCGTACGCGATCCGGCAGATTGTCGATCACCGTGCGCAGCAAATTACGCTCCGTCGCAAGTGCTTCCCGCGCCTGACGGCGCTCGGTTACATCGCGCGCTATGCCCAGCAGCGCGGTAATCGCACCCGACGCATCATGCAGCGGCGCTCCGTGAATTTCCAGCCAGCGGCGCTTGCCGGCGATGCCCACTGCCTCGAACTCCAGCATGCCGGTCCCTCCGGCCAGTATCCGGTGCTGCAGGCGGACAAAGTCACGACGGAATTTCGGGGCGACCTGCTTCAAAAACGGCCTGCGTTGCATCTCCTCCAGGTTTCCCGCCTCCAGCATGCGCAAGCCCGCCGGGTTCATGTCGATCAGCCTGCCGTCTGGCGCCACGATCGCCACGCACTCGGGTTCTGCCGCAATAATCGCGCGCAAATGCCCCTCTCTCTCGCGCAGCGCCCGTTCGCTTGCTATCTGCGCGGTCACATCGTTAATCACGACCAGCCGCGCTGCTGTGCCGTTGAACTCGAAGGGCCGCGCTGTGATTTCAACTTCGATTTCAACGCCATCGCGCGTGACATGCGTGCGCCGGGTTTTGTAAGTTTCGCCTTTCCGCTCTACGCCTATTTCCAACTTAACATCACTTAGCGTCCCGGCACTGTGCAATTGCAGCGCCGTCATTCCAGAAAGCTGCTCGCGGCTGTAACCGTACTTGTCAATCATCGCCTGGTTTACGGCAAGGATGGCCAGCGATGTCTGGTCGCGAATCATCGCCGGCAGCGGATTGGCGTCGAACAGCCGCCGGTAGCGTTCCTCGCTTTCCAGCATTGCGGATTCAGCGCGCTTGCGGTTATCGATATCCTGAACAATGCTCAACACCTGTCCCGGCTGACCGTCGAGATAATGCAGAACGGTGACCGTAACCTGCCCCCAGACTCTGGTTCCGTCCTTGCGCACAAACTGCTTTTCCCGG